>JAJYQZ010000336.1 GCA_021794335.1 bacterium | reverse complement strand
GGCAAGCTCCTCGGATAGTTTAAGAAAAAACCTTATAAATCAACTTAATGAAATAACCGCATTTATCGATAAGGATTTAGAAATTCATTTTAAAAAAGAGGAAGAGGCTTTATTCCCCGTTCTCGGAAATTATATAGGTTTAGAAACAGGCCCTATACATGTTATGCTTATTGAACACAAGCACAGCAGAGAGCTTTCGGAAGATTTTAAAAAAAGCATTAAAGACTATCAAGCCGGCGGCAACTATAAAACCGTCGTATCCGCCGGCGGTTCATTTGCTTCCCTTTTATCGGAACATATCGACAAGGAAGACCACATATTATTCAATATGGCGGATATGCACTTAACCGCAGACGAAAAAGAAGGCATAATGGAAAAGATGAGAACAATCAAGTAACAAATAAAAACGAAGGAGGTTATAATTATGGAAACCATAAATAATTTAAAACGAATTAAGTTAGATGTCAGGGAAGATATTAAAAACGGCGCGGATCCGTTTCAAAGAATTATGAAGGCGGTTAACGGATTAAAAGAGGATGAGGTTTTAGATTTAACAAACAGCTTCGAACCGTTTCCGCTTTACTCCGTTTTAAAAAATAAGGGTTTTGAACATATCACAAATAAAACGCAGGAAGGGTTTCAGATAATATTTTTTAGGGATAAAACAAACAAAAAACCCATTAAGGTATCGGAAGAAGCGGATGAAAAAAATTTCACCGACGAAGACCTTAAGAATTTAGCCCATAAAAAAGGCGTGGAAATAGATGTAAGGGGGCTCGAACCGCCGCAGCCCCTTCTTAAGATATTCGAAACCTTAGAAAATATTAAAGAGGGCGAAGCCTTATATATAACCCATGAAAGAAAACCTATACATTTATATCCAAGGTTAAAAGACGCCGGTTATAAGTTTTTAACGGAGGAAGCAGGCGAAGACCTTTATACGGTAAAAGTCTGGAGATAATTGATTACCCCTCTGCCCGCCCATCGCCCGCGCCAATTCCTTAAAGGAGCGGAGGGATAATTTATTTACCATTCCATTGAAAATATATGGATTAAAAGCAATATAGAAGAAACTAAAAGAATAATGGCGGTAATTTTAATTAGAACCATGTAAATAAACAATAAGGAGAACATACCGAGCAGCCCGCCGGTTAAAAAAAGACCGAAGATTAAGTATTCGAAATATTTGGCTTTCATATCGCTAAAAAGTTTGCCGTACGCGCCTTTCTTTGCCTTTTCAAACACCTTTAAGCTAATCAAAAACGGGAATATTTTATGCAAAAACCCGATGATAATCATGCCCGCAAAGCAAAAAAGAGCAGTAAATCCAAAGGAATAATATATGCCGTAATTTAAGTCAGCCGTCCTTTGCGGCATAATGATTAACAATAAACCGATAATAGCCGCTAAAACTAAAAATATAATTCCGCTATATAAATAAAATGTGGTAATATCAAGTTTCTTTTTAAGCCTTTTTAGCATAAGATTAAAAAATATAAAGCAATATAGCAAGACCCCAAGACCCAACAGCGCTCCGCCGATGTCATTTAAATAAAAATAAATATAACCGGTCCCCCCGTTAAAAAACGATGAAATTAATATGGCAATTATACCCGAGTTAATAATTATCAGATCAGTTTTCCAGAAGTAACCGGCAGGAGTTTTTGTCATATAAAACATCGGAAGAAGCCTGTACGAAATAGCTATAAAAAGCATAACGACAAAGCCCGCAAACATCAAATAAATATGGTCCTTCAATATATCGTAAAGATTAAACCCTATGCTAAAGTAAAACGATAATGCTAAATATAGCCCGATCGATAAGCCTATAAAAAGATATGAATAAGCAAAAGCGATTCCTAACGCAGAATAGTCCCATTTTTTTACTTTTTTTAAGCTTAAAAGTATATTGATGTTGTAAATAAAAATAGAAATGAATAAAAAAACCCCGCCCAGCGCTATTAAAACAGAAATCAAATAATGCATTCCTATGACAAATAATAATAAAGATATGACAAAAGCGTAATAAACCGGAAAAAAAGATTTTTCATAAGCAATTTTTACGCCAAGCGCCACCGGTAAAAGCATATAAGAAGCGCCCATAATTGCCATCATCAAAAACCCGAGAGTAAATATATGCGTAAGAGAAATTATTTTTGTGTTCATAAAAAAATATTCGGCAAAGCTTTTTGAGTCAAGGAACATCACGATGAAAAAAATCGGCAAAAATATCAGGGCCGTTTTAATATGCCTCAGCGCTATATTAATGGAGCTGTCGGTTGCGTTCATTGTATTAAATGAATTAAACTAAAAAATTAATATGTTTTTAACCTTTTTAATGCGCCTTCTTTTATCATAGACGGGCTCCATTCCGGCTCCCAAATAAAATTAACGCTTACGGCATTGACGCCGGAAATACTTTTGAGCGCTTCTTCTACCTCGTACTTTATTACATCGCTTATCGGACACCCTTTAGCCGTTAAAGTCATATCTATGCCGACATTTCCGTTATCGTCTATATTTACCTTGTAAACCAGCCCTAAATCAATTATATTAACCTCGAGTTCAGGGTCAACTATACCTTTTAATTTTTCTAAAATATCATTTTCCTTAATCATAGCCATGATAAACCCCCGATTTAACAATTCTTATAAATTTTTGCTTTAATTTTAATCTTATAACTAAATATTAATTTAATTAATAAGATGTCCTTTCTTTTAAAGCTCTAAATCTAAGTTTATCAAATATATAACTCAATTAAATTGACTTAAATCACAATTTCGCCTATTTTATTTATGATTTCTATTTTTGAAGAAGCGAGATTACTTCTTCATCGGTTGTCTGACCAAAGTCCTCATAAAACTCTCCTACGGCATAAAACTCTTCGGGGGCATCCAAAACTATAACATCATCTACGGTTTTTTTAAATTCGCTTAGAGTGTCTTTCGGAATAACGGGAACGGCAATAATTATCTTTTCGGGTTTTTCTTCCTTTAAAGCCTCTATTACGACCCTGATAGAAGCGCCTGTCGCAATACCGTCATCTACGACTATTGCTATTTTGCCGTGAACATCTATCCTTTTCCCCCCCTTTCTGTAAATTTTTTCCCTTTTCCTGATTTCTTCAAGTTTAATCTCTTTAATCCTATCGATATAACCTTCGGGCATTGCGATACGCGATATTAAAGATTTATTGAGATAAACCTTCGGATTTTCACCGTCCACTATCGCCCCTATGGCTAATTCTTCTTGATCCGGGGCGCCTATCTTTCTTACTAATGCAACATCTAAAGGCGCGTTCAATGCCTTTGCAATTTCATAAGCAACGGGAACTCCGCCCCGTAATAAACCTATAACCACGGTTTTTTCCGGTTTATATTTATGCTTTAATAAATTTTCCCCTAAAAGTTTTCCTGCTTCCTGCCGATTTTTAAATATCATATGCCTTTCGGATAATCTTT
>JAJYQZ010000288.1 GCA_021794335.1 bacterium | reverse complement strand
AAGCGCTCAGGTCATTATCGAGGGTCGGGTCCTGAAATACAAGCCCTATGGATTTCCTTACATCTTTTCTGTTTGTGAGGGTATTATAACCGTTTATATATGCAATGCCGCTTGTTTGACGGATTAAGGTGCACAATATCTTTATAGTGGTAGTTTTTCCGGCGCCGTTCGGCCCCAAAAAGGCAAAAAATTCGCCTTTATTTACGCTAAAAGATATATCATCCACGGCGGTTATATCCTTATATTTTTTGACTAAATGCTCGACCAGTATGGCAAATTCAAAATTAACCTGCATAACGACCTCTCGCTTTTAAACATGAAATTTATATTTTCTGGTTCACCTTTTATTGCGCATTATTGAATAATATTATAAAATATAACATTAGCATAGTAAAACATTAATTTCGCAAAAAAGTTCCGATTTAACGATTTAAAAATATTAAATTTTTATGGAAAAAGAATCTATAGTTCTTCTCGGGCATGGTTCAAGGAGAAGCGAAGCAAATAATATACTTAAAGGTATAGTAAAAATAATCAAGCCGAAGTTTCTTGGAATTAATATAGAATACGCCTTTTTAGAACTTGCGGAGCCTAATATCAGGGATATTATAGAAAAATTAGCCGCAAACCGCTATGATTCCATATATGTCATACCGTATTTTTTATATTCCGGAAACCATGTATCTAGGGATATTCCGGAGATATTAGGCGAGTATAGGGAAAAATACCCTGATATCAAGTTAAAATTAGGAGACTATCTTGGAATTGACGAAAGATTAGCGGAACTTGTAATGGAAAGAATCGAATCCATAAAATTAGCTTAAGCAGGTGAAAAATATTTTCAATAATATAAATATAAACAATATAAACAAACTCTACGACCTTTACCTTAAATCCGAACAAAACCGTTTAATAAAGCGTAAAGACGCCTCTCTGAACGCCGTCATCGTTTTTCCAAACTATTACGGCGTTGCAATGTCAAATTTAGGCTTTTTAAGGGCATACGAATTAATTAATCAATCCGGCTTTATATCATGCGACAGGGCTTTTTTGCAGGATGACATATCAAAAGGTATTATATCTTTAGAAACCGGAAAAAGACTTTTAACTTATGACCTCATATTTTTTTCTTTAAGCTATGAAAATGATTTTTATAATATTCTGCAGGTTTTAGCCGCCGAACAAATCCCGTTTTTATCTGCGGATAGAGACAATACATTTCCGCTTATTATGGCAGGAGGAGTAATCGCTTTCTTGAACCCGGAACCGATTGCCCGGGTTTTTGATATGTTATTCGTTGGAGAGGCTGAGGCGATATTTCCTGATTTTTTTAAAAATATTGAAATATATAATAGTTCGACGCTTAAAAAAAATAAGGACGAAATCATAGAGGGCTGCGGAAAAATTAACGGTATTTATGTTCCTGCCGCTTATCAATTTATATTTGACGCTAAAAAGGTAAATGTATTGAAAGATATCAAAATCCTTCCCGGTTTCCCCGAAAAAATAAAACGAAGATGGGCGGGCAAAGATTTTATTTCTTCTTCGGCTATTACCACAAAATTTTCCGAACTCAGCAACATAAATATGATCGAAATAGAACGGGGATGTAAAAGGGGGTGCCGTTTTTGCAGCGCGGGATATATCTATTTGCCGTTAAGGGAATCTAAACCCGATGATGTTCTAAAAACGATTGAATCGCTAAATGAAAACGAGAAAGCGGGGTTTGTGGGATTAGGCACAATGGACAGTAAAAATATCCGGAGGTTTATGGAATTTTCATTGAACTCCAAAAAACCCTTTTCCTTATCGTCGATAAGATTTGACTGCCTCGACGAAAATAATTTGAATTTAATAAAAGAAACGGGTTTAAAGACGATAACGCTCGGCATAGAAACGGGTTCTTCGAGACTTAAAAGATTAATAAACAAAGATATAAAAAATGAGGAAATAATAATTGTCCTTAAAAATATTATTGAAAAAGGAATAATGAACATAAAGTCTTATTTTATGGTCGGACTTCCTTGCGAAGAAAAACAGGATTTAGATGAGACGATAAGTTTAATAAAAACAATGCAAAAGGAATTCGTATCGTCTTCCAAAATTAACAAAAGAATAGGCTCGCTTACCGTCTCATTCAGCCCGTTTGTTCCAAAAGCGTGGACGCCTCTTCAGTGGGAAAATCTTGAGGATTTAACGATACTCCGGCATAAAATGGATTACATCTCGAACAGCCTCAAGCATCTGCCAAATCTTAACATAAAAATAAACCAGGTTAAAAGCGCTTATATCGAGGCTTTTTTTGCGAGGGGTTCAAGGCTGTCGTTAGATATTCTGGTTAATTCCCATAAGAATAAAATAAGTTTAAAAAAGGCGGCCGAAAGTTCCGGTTTTAATATAAACGACTTTATAAGAAAATTTGATACAAACGAACTTTTGCCATGGGAGATAATAGACCAGGGAGTCACAAAAAAATATCTTCTAAAAGAGTACAAAAATAGCACCCTCTTTAAAACAACCCCCCAATGCTTCGAAGGATGCAAAAGGTGCGGGGTATGCTGAGGTTAAAGGGTGTGCTGATAATTTTCTAAAAATTTTTCTTCCTTTCTTAAAAGTTCCTCATACATATTTATTAAATTTTTTGCCTCTTTTGTAAGAACGGACCCTCCGCCGTGCTTACCGCCGATTTTTTTATTCACCAGCTCAAAGCCGAATCTTTTTTCCATAAGAGTTATAAAACTCCACGCTTTTTTATAAGAATACTTGAGTTCTTTCGCGGCGGCAGATATAGAGCCCGAAGATTCAATCTTTTTAAGAAGGATAAGCCTTCCCATTCCAAAAACAGGTTCCCCATCCTTCTCAAGCCATATTTTTGCTTTTATGTCAAGGTTCTCCTCCATTTTTTTATCTTAATCCGCCTGCCTCCTTAAAAAGGTTGGTATATCATATTTTTCATTTTCATAATCGTCTTCTTCGTGATCGCCAAACCTTTCGATATAGTCATTTTTATCCGGTTTGCCGGTATTTTGTCCAAATTTATTATTTATATTTATGGTTTCCAAATTTTTATCATTTGGCGGATTAGAAATCTGAACAGGAGAAATTTTGACATCTTTTCCAAACCCCGTGGCTATCACGGTTAACATCATCTTGTCCCCCAAAGTGTCATCTATTACCGCTCCGAATATGATATTAGCATCAGGATGGGCTTCCGATTTAATCTTCTCGGCAGCCTCATTGACATCAAAAAGCGTCATATCCGGTCCGCCTGCAACATTGATAAGCAGCCCTCTTGCGCCTTCTATGCTGATATCTTCGAGCAACGGACTTGAAATCGCCTTTTGAGCGGCTTCCAAAGCCTTATTATCGCCCTCCGCTATACCTGTGCCCATAAGAGCCATCCCCATTTCCGACATTATGGTCTTGACATCGGCAAAATCGACATTTACAAGGCCATGAATATTTATTAAAT
>JAJYQZ010000136.1 GCA_021794335.1 bacterium | reverse complement strand
TTTCGTAAACCTTATTTTCGGGAATTAATATTGTTTTTCCCTGATTCGAAAGCTTATACGGAATAGAGTAAGAATGCAGCTTGTCAATTATGGCGGAGGCGCTTGACGAATTTAAATTAGAATAAAGAACGCTGTATCTGGGGGTTGCGGCATAGATAGTCGTGAAATAAACGGCTCCCGCGACGGCTAAAATCAAAAGAGAGAACACAATCTTTCTTTCTATTGACAGTTCCGTGTAAAACTTTGCTAATTGGGAACCGAAATCTTTAAAAGATGTTGCCATAGTTTATAAAATTTTTAATTGGAATCGAAAGAGTTCAGCCTGCCATTCTTTGACGAATGCAGAATCCGGTTAAACCTGCATATTTATAATTTGATTATATGCCGTTATAATTTTATTTCTGACCTGCATCATTAACTCGAAAGAATTATTAGCTTTTTCCATATCTATCATTGCCTGATGAATATTCGAGGATTGTCCCGTTGCAATAGCCGATGCTTGATTATTGGCGCCCTCCTGAAGATTATTTACTTTATCGATGTAATTTAAAAGAGTATTTGCAAAAGAACCGCCGTCGCTTGAACCTGCGGCCTGGCTTGCGCCGCCGGCAATATTATTTGGGTTAAGTTCTTTAATAGAGCCGGGATTTAAATTGTTTGCATTATTTATTATAATCGCTGACATAAAATCGCTCCTTAAAATTTAAAAATAATCTATTTTATTAATAGTATATCAATTAGTAGTATATCACAAGTTTTCCCGACATAGCGTCAAATTTTTAACGATGCCTGAGACATAGCTTTTGACTCGGCTATAACCTGCGCATCAGCCTGATACGCCTTCGTCGCCGATATCATATCCACAAGCTCCCTTATAGATGAAATATTCGGGATTTTTACATATCCAGCCTTGTTTGCCAGCGGACTGCCCGGGTCATATTTTTCCGAAAACGGATTTTTTGCATTTTCGATGCTTTCAACCTTAACGCCAAAGTAGTTTTTAAATTTAACCGTTTTAAACAGCGGTTCTTTTTTGACATAAGGCAGGCCGTTTCCCGCATTATCCGTATTGATGTTTGCAAGGTTGGAAGCAATAACATTCATTCTAATTCTTTCGGCGTTAAGCCCCTGTGCTGCAATACTTAAAGAATCATTAAAGCTCATAATTTCACCCTGTTTATTTTATATTATATTATTACCTTAAACCACCGTTAGGGGTCAGGTGGGGACAGATTTCAAATCTGTCCCCTATGGATTAGTTTGCGTTATGGCGTAATTTAACATGTTAAATTTCTTTGTTATTAGGTTCGCTACCGCCTGAAATCTGATGGCGTTAGATGCCATATCCGTCATTTCTTTGCTTAAATCGACGGTGTTGCCGTCCAGCGGGGGAATGGATTCATCCGTTTGATTATGAACAAAAGACTTTATAAATCCGGAACTGTTAGGCGCGGCATCATATATGTCTCCGTTTGATAAATCTTTTACGGAATTTGTTTTCATAGGCAAAAGCGACTCTGACGGCACCAATCTTCTCATAACATCTTCAAAATTTAAGGTTTTAGCCCTGTATCCCGGCGTATTGGCATTAGCGATATTGGAAGCTATTATATTTTGCCTGTCGCTAAGCACATTTAAACTTTCGCCGAGTATATCGTAAATTTTACCAAACATAATTTACCGTTCCCTACTAATTTGTATTTTTATAATTTAATTTATATGTTAATTTCAATGCAATATTTATGCCAAAGCCGGCAAAAAAACGCTAATTTTGGCTCCGTCCATTTCAGAAGAATTTTCCGCGTTTATATAGCCCCCGTGAATTATGACATTGTTTAAAGCGATTGGTAATCCTAAGCCTGTTCCCCCGCTTTTTTTAGTCGAAAAAAATGGGTTAAAAATGTTTTGGATTATATCTTTTGAAAATCCCGTCCCGTTGTCTTCAAAGTCGATACAAACATAATCGCTCTCCCCGTCTTTGGCATTTTTTTCGACAAAACGCGATATTATTCTTATTAACCCGCCATTTTCCGGAACTGCATGGGCGGCGTTTATTAAGATATTCAAAAATGCCTGACCTAATAAATTTTCGTCAGCCTCAACGATTAAATCATCGTCTATCCCGTTAATTATTTTAATATTTTTTTGTTTTATCAGATATGAAGCAAAGATAAGGGATTTGTTAATAATTTCCCGCAAGTTATATCTTGAAATGGATGGGTTTAACGCTTTAGAAAATTCCAGTATATTTGTTATCGTAGCGTTCATATTTTTGACGGCGGATACGATATTAGAAACAATCTCTTTGTGTCCTTCATCATTAAGCTCTTTTTGCAAAATGGAAGCGAACAAGTCGATAGAACCAAGCGGATTCCGTATTTCATGGGCAATTTTTGCGGACATTTCGCCTAATTCCGCCAATCTTTTAAATTTTTTTATCTCCTCTATATTTTGGAATATAAAAATTCTTCCCGAATATTTTTTATTATTCCCATGGACGGCCTTCGTGTATAAAAATATATGGATATATTTGCCTTCGCCTGTTTTCATTATTTTTTCTATCGGATTAAAAATAGGCTTTATAAAATCAACGGTTTTGGAATTGCTAAAAAACATTTTTATAAAGTCTTCCATATCTTTATTTAAATAACTTACTAAATTGTATTCGGACATAAGTTCGGTTAAAAATTTGTTAATAAATTTAATTCCGTTTTTTTCATCCGTAATAATTATGCCAAGCGGCAGACTTTCAAGGACGGTATTAAGGTTTTCTTTCAAATCCTTAATTTCTTCTTCCAGATTTTTATAATTTTCCGAAAGTTTTTGCGAGGCTATCTCGAAGGATTTAAATGCTTCCTTTAACTCATCTTTATCGATATCCTTATCGATAAACCGTCCCGCGTTGCCGTTAGTACCGTTAATATTAATATTTTCTTCCATAACATAAAATTTTATCACAAAAATAAAAAATGCTATAATGAAATTTATTTCATTAATCCAGCATTAGAAATTTATTTACTGCCGGAATAATTTAAGATATATAAAGGAATAATATATAAGGATATAAAGGTATGGCGCAGGATAAAATATTAATAGTGGATGACGACCGACATATGCGCTCGGCGCTAAACTTAAGCTTAAAAAAGCTCGGCAAAGACGGCGAAATATTTTCATCCGCCGAAGATGCTTTAAAATTTATCGATGGGGCGGGCAAAGGCGGCGAAGAAAGCCCGTTTTTTCTTATAGTAAGCGATTTAAATCTCCCAAATATGGACGGCGTAGCTTTTTTGGAGGAAATAAAAAAAAGGGAAAACTACAAAAATATCCCGTTCGTTATTATTACGGCATACGGGACGATAGAGAGCGCGGTTCTGGCCATGAAGCTGGGCGCAACGGATTACCTTTTAAAGCCCTTTAATATAACGGATTTTGAAAGGGTAATAAAAAATGCGGAAAAAATTTCCCATATTTTAACTAAAGAAG
>JAJYQZ010000268.1 GCA_021794335.1 bacterium | reverse complement strand
TCGGAAAGTTTGAAAAATTTATACTTCTGCCGATAAGCCCCGCCAAGCATTTTGTTAAGGCTGTTTTATCCAACGGGGTTTTAAAAATAAGCTTTGAATTAAGCGATATTTTTATCCACTCGGATGTAGGAATACCTATTCATTATGATGAATCTTAGGATTATAAAATCTATAAAATGTAAAGGCGTAAGATTAGGATACAGGCTTTGGTTATAACAAATTATAATGAACAAATTTTGAGAATTTATAGTATAATAATGTTATAGTAATAGATATTTATATATTAGATTCTATTAACACATATTCTATACAGGAGCTTCCAAATATGGTGAGAGCAAATCAAAAAGATTTTGAAAGTTTATCGGACAACATCAGTGAAATTGCGATTGGTAAAGGCGATGGCGTTGACCAACCCAATTTAGCCGAAGAAATTCAGGTACCAGAAGTTATCCCGCTACTCCCCATTAGGGACCTTGTTCTTTTTCCTTTTATGATAATTCCTCTTTTTGTCGGAAGAGAAGCATCCATTAAAGCGGTTGACGAGGCTATAGCTAAAGACAGGCTAATCCTTTTATCCGCTCAGAAGGATATCGTAGTCGAAGAACCCTCGCAGAACGATATCTATGATGTCGGGGTTGTTGCGATGATAATGAAAATGCTTAAACTTCCTGACGGAAGAGTTAAGATATTGGTTCAGGGCATATCAAAAGCTAAAATTGAAACATTTGTTCAAATAAAGCCTTTCTACCTTGTAAAAGTATCAAAGATAAAAGAAGAAAATATTGTCGATATAACGCCGGCTATCGATGCTTTAATGCGAAATGTAAAAGAACAGCTTGAAAAATATGTTTCTCTGGGAAGACTTCCATCGCAGGATATATTAATAATATTGGAAAATGTCAATAACCCCGGAAGGCTCGCCGATATAGTGGCGTCTAATTTGGGATTGAAAGTGGAGGAATCTCAAAAAATATTGGAAGATTCCGACCAAATAGAAAGGCTTAGAAAGGTTAACGATATACTGGCAAGGGAAATTGAAATTCTCTCTATGCAGGCCAAAATCCAATCCCAGGCAAAAGAGGAAATGACAAAAACCCAAAGAAATTATTTTCTCAGGGAGCAGCTCAGGCAAATAAAGCAAGAATTGGGAGAAACGGATGAAAAAACTCAAGAAATAACGGAATTAAGAGATAAGATACTTGCGGCCAAGATGCCGCCGGATGTTTTGAAAGAAGCCGAAAAGCAGCTTTCAAGATTAGAAACAATGCATCAGGATGCCGCCGAAGCATCAACCGTTCGGACATATTTAGAATGGCTTACCGATGTTCCGTGGTCAAAAAAAACAAAAGATAATTTGAACATAGAAACGGCAAAAAAGATATTGGATGATGACCACTATGATTTGGAAAAAATTAAAGAAAGAATACTTGAATACCTCAGCGTTAGAAAACTTAATAAAAAAATGAAAGGACCTATACTATGTTTCATCGGACCTCCGGGCGTCGGCAAAACATCTCTCGGAAAATCTATCGCGAAAGCTATGAATAGGAAGTTTATCAGGATTTCTTTGGGCGGAGTACATGACGAGGCCGAAATTAGGGGACATAGAAGAACTTATGTCGGGGCTCTTCCGGGAAGAGTTATTCAGGGCATTAAACAGGCAGGGACTAACAATCCTGTCTTTATGATCGATGAAATAGATAAAATAGGCACCGATTTTAGGGGCGATCCATCCTCAGCCCTTTTGGAAGTATTGGATCCGGAACAAAATTTTTCGTTTTCCGACCATTACTTAAATGTTCCGTTCGATTTATCGAATGTTATGTTCGTTGCCACGGCTAATGTCGCCGATACCATACCTTCTCCGCTTAGAGACAGAATGGAGATTATAAATTTATCGGGATACACCCTTGAAGAAAAAGAAAAGATTGCGGAAAAATATCTTATTTCAAGGCAAATAAAAGAAAACGGGCTAAAAAAGGAGTATATCGAATTTAAACCAAGCGCTATCAGGACTATTATCTCGGGATATACGCGGGAAGCCGGCTTAAGAAATCTCGAGCGCGAGATTGGAACAATATGCAGAAAAGTGGCGAAGCTGATTGCCGAAAATAAAATCAAAAAATATACCATAACCAATAAAAATATTCATAAATATCTGGGTACTATAAAAATCCTTCCCGAAGAGGAAAGGCAAAAGGATGAAATCGGCGTTTCCACAGGGCTTGCATGGACCCCGTTCGGCGGAGAAATTTTATACATAGAGACCGTGCTTGTCAAAGGAAAAGGGGGATTATCGCTGACCGGCCAGCTTGGGGATGTCATGAAAGAATCGGCGCAGGCCGCCCTCAGCTACGCAAGGTCAAAAGCCGACGAACTTGGCATAAAACCGGATACATTCGAAAAAAACGATATTCATATTCATATACCCGAAGGAGCAATACCTAAAGACGGGCCGTCGGCTGGAATTACTATGGCAACATCTTTAATTTCCGCCCTATTAAAAAAACCGGTTAAAAAAGATATTGCCATGACGGGCGAAATTACTTTAAGGGGCAATGTTCTTCCTATCGGGGGATTAAAAGAAAAGTCCTTAGCCGCTTTGAGGGCGGGCATTAAAACAGTTCTGATACCGGAGCGAAATAAAAAAGACCTTGAGGAAATTTCTCAATTAGTTAAGAAAAATTTAAAATTCGTACCGGTTAGACACATGGACGAAGTTATAAAACAAGCAATAGTCGGAACATTTAACTCAAAACCTGCCGGTAAAATAAAATCTAAGCAGGCAAGTAAAATAAATTAAAAAGTGAGGGCGAAAAAAAAAGAAGTACTCAATGAAACCGGGTTAATAAAAGAGATTGAAAAAATAAGCCTTATAACCCAAAAATTTAATAAATCTATAATTATCAAATCTATAGGTGATGATTGCGCTATTTTCAGAGATAAAAACAGCATGCTTGTCAGCACCGACAATATAACGGAAAATGTTCATTTCACGCTTAAGTTTTATAGCTTTTATGAAATAGGTTCCAAGTCTTTGCTCGTCAATTTAAGCGATATAGCCGCAATGGGGGGCACCCCTCGTTTATTTACCTTATCGCTATTTATTCCCGAATATGTAAATGAAGAAAATATTAAAGAAACCCTTTACGGCGTAGTCGGCGTTGCAAAAAAATACAGGGTTTCGCTTATAGGGGGCAATATATCGCGGGCATCCGAATTTTCTATATCCATAACGATTATAGGCGACTATAAAGACGACAATGTCATAAAAAGGGGTAATTCAAAAATAGGCGATGCGGTTTTTGTTTCGGGAGAAATTGGAAATTCATGGATGGCGTATTATTTGCAAAAACAAGGGAAGCATATCGATAAAAACTTCGTCAACCTCGAAAATTTTGAAAAAAAAACCATCGAAAACTTTATAAACAAATTTAAACTTCCTACCCCAAGAATTAAATTAGCTAAAGAATTGGCTGTAAGAA
>JAJYQZ010000022.1 GCA_021794335.1 bacterium | reverse complement strand
GCCATGCCGAACATATTTTTATAGGTCAGTATAACGACGGGAATTGTAAGAATGAATGTAAATATTAACCAATAAAGGTCTTTTTTCCAATCCGGTATTTTACGAAACCATTTGTCTATAAACGGGATATGTGCGTTTATGCTTAAGGATTTTTCCGTATCAAAGCCGGTTTCCGTTTCGTCCACAGGCGTGTATCCGCTTTCCGTTACGGCTTTAAATATAGCCTCTTTAGATGTTAGGGACGGGTCGAACGATACAAATCCGCTTTCCCCGGCAAAATTAACGGTTACTTTATTTATTCCACCTATCTTCCCAACCCCTTTTTCGATGGTTCTGGCGCAATTTGCGCAGTGCATCCCTTCTATCTTAAATCTGAGGTTTTCTGCTTCCGGTTTTTCCTGTTTATTTTTACCCTCTGCCGGTTGAATTGCCCGGCCTTGCAATATGGTTTGCTGCGCTTCATCTATAAGCTCGGCGCCGAACCCGGCAAATTTAACCATTTTAATTATTTCATCGGGCGAAAGATTATTTGCATCCGAATCGACATAGAGGGTTTCGTTTACGAAGTTAAGCCGCGCGTTTTTGACGCCGTCTATTCTTTTTACGGTGTCGGCTATGGTTTCCGCGCAAGAAGCGCAATCCATTTTGCTTATTTTGAATTTATATTGTTTTTGTTGCGAGGGGGCGGCATTTCCTTTATCGGTCAAGGTGGGAGAACGGTCCTTCGTTTCGTGTCCATGGTCGTCTTCTTCTTCGGTTTCATAACCCGCTTCTTTTATGGCTTTTTTAATATCAGAGGTTGAAGTCGTTCCTTCGTCGAATGCCACATCAGCGCATTTATCTTTAAGGCTTACATTGACGGATTTCACTCCTTTAATGGAAGATACGGCTTTTGTAACGGTTTTTACGCAATGTTCGCATGTCATTCCATGGACGGCTATTTTTTCATTTTTCATGATAGGTCTCCCGTTAATTATTAAGATATATCTCTATCTGATATATATATTTATACCAGTTTATCATAGATTATTATGCACATTATAGCACTGCAGGGAACTTTTTTCAAACGGAGCAAGCGGATCCCCAAATCGGGATTTGGGCGGATTTATTCTATTGAAAAAATAATCGTTAAGTTTTATAATATATCACTTATATACAAAATAAAAGCATTTAACGAGGTTGATAAATGGCAAATATATCTAAATATAAAACCGCCGTTTACCCGGGTTCATTCGACCCTGTTACTTACGGTCATTTAGATGTTTTAAAAAGAAGCCTCAGCGTATTTGACAAGGTGGTTGTGGCGGTTGCCTGCAATAAAAAGAAGCCTTATCTTTTTAAGCAGTCTATGAGGATTGACCTTATAGACAGGATTTTAAAAGAAGACGAAGAAATAGACAATAACAGGGTTGAAGTAATAGCTTTAAAGGGACTTCTCGTTAAGTATGTAGAAAGCATTAACGCAAAGGTAATTATAAGAGGACTTAGGGCGGTTTCCGATTTTGAATACGAGCTTCAGCTCGCGATAACTAACAGGACGCTTAATTCCGACATAGAGACGATATTTATGATGACCGCCGAAAAGTACTCATTTTTAAGTTCCACTATAGTTAAGGAGATTTCCCGTCTCGGAGGAGATGTTTCCAGCATGGTTCCGAAGGTAATCGCCTCCGAGCTTGCGAAAATTTATTCCAAAGGAGAAAATGATGAAACTCTCATGTAGAGCGTCTTCAATAAAGCCGTCCGCCACTCTTGCCATAACCGCAAAGGCTAAAAAACTTAAAGCCGAAGGGAAAAATATTATCGGTTTTGGAGCAGGCGAACCGGATTTCGACACGCCGGGTTATATCAAAAACGCCGTCAAAGACGCCCTAGACAAAGGTTATACCAAATATACCCCGGTTTCGGGAATCGAGGAGCTTAAATCGGCAATTGCGGATAAGTTTTTATCCGATTATAATGTTGGATACGAACAGAGCGAGATAATCGTTTCTTGCGGCGGAAAGCACAGCCTTTACAATCTCTTTTCGGCTCTCTTAAACGAAGGCGACGAGATTATTATCCCGTCGCCCTATTGGGTGTCTTATACCGAAATTATAAAGCTTTCAGGAGGAGTTCCCGTTGTAGTCGATACATCCCGAAACGGGTTTAAATTTAACCTGAGGATGCTTGAAAGTAATTTGACGAAAAAGACAAGGGGATTAATCATAAACAGCCCTTCTAATCCGACAGGGGTTTTAATGGACGAGAAAGATATTATCGAGATCGCAAACTTTGTCAAAAAGAAAGGTTTATACATAATAACCGACGATATTTATGAAAAAATAATCTTTGACGATAAAAAATTTTTTAATGCGCTGATGGCCGGCAAATCGATGAAAGAAAATACCGTTGCCGTCAATGCGGTTTCTAAGACATACTCTATGACCGGATTCAGAATAGGCTATACGGCGGGTCCCAAAGATTTAATATCGGCAATGAATAATATCCAGTCCCAAAGCACATCCAACCCCACGACATTTGCCCAATACGGGGCGTTAGCGGCACTAAAAGGCGGTTATGATTTTACCGTTATGATGCGGAACGAATTTCAAAAAAGAAGGGATTATATGATGGATTTTTTTGACAAAAACATAAAAAGCGTTACCCCCGTTAAGCCGGATGGGGCATTTTATATTTTTGCCGATATTTCAAAGGTCTTTGACGAAAGCGGGAATAGAATAAATTCCTCGACCGAGTTTTGCGATTACCTGTTAGATAAATATCTTGTCGCAGCCGTTCCCGGCGTTGAGTTCGGGAATGACAATTTTATAAGGCTGTCTTTTGCGACAAGCCTTGATGTCATAAAAGAAGGTTTAAATAGAATAAAAGAAGCGGTATCCTTTTGAGGCAAATAATTTTATGAAAAGGGCTCATAAATACATCCTTAACTTTCTTAATAATAACAGGGGCGATTTTAACTTATTTAAGTTTATCCTTAAGCTCCCCTTATTTTTAATATCGTATGCGGTTATTCTTTCTACAAAAACAAAAAGAACATTATATAACCGTTCTTTTATTTTTAAAGCGAAAGAACCGGGCATGTTTACGGTTAGCATAGGGAATATAAATTTGGGCGGAGCAGGGAAAACCCCGTTTTCCTATACTATTGCCGAATACTTGTACGGACGGGGTTTAAAGCCCTGCATCGTAAGCAGGGGCTACAAAGGCCGTTTAAAAAAAAAATCTATATTGCCGGCTGGGAGTACGAGCTTGAGGATGTCCGGCAAAAGCTTCCAGACGAAGTAATTCTTTTAGTTGAAAGGTTTAAATCAAAAAATATTCAGATACCCGTTATAGTTTCCAGAAACCGATTATCGGCCGCAAAAGTTTGTTCGGGGGAGGATAGCATATATTATAATCTTGCCGAAGACCTTAATGTATTTTCAAACTTAGATTCAACAAAACCCCCGGGCGAAAAGGTAGATTTAAGCGCAAATCCGTCCGATGAT
>JAJYQZ010000201.1 GCA_021794335.1 bacterium | reverse complement strand
GCATCCTTCTATATAGAAATCTACGCCCAGTTCTTTCACCCTGATAACGGCGGCATTGCTTGTCCTCGCAGAGATAAAGCCCACTTTAAGCCCCATTTTTTTTGCAAGCCTTATTCCCGCTCCGTCACGGGCAAAAAATGTTTTGGTTTCAACCCCGGACTCCGATATATGTATCTTTCCGTCCGTCAATACTCCGTCCACATCAAAAACAAGAATTTTAATCTCGCTGAAATCTAAATTCATACATCCACCCTAACCGCAAAAGGCATGCTTTTGCATCCCATAATTTGTGTTAATAACCGGATATGCCCGCCTTTACTATATCGTGTATATGTATAACCCCTACGGGCTTAGGATTATCCAAAGATTCTACGACAAAAAGCGATGTAATCTTTAAATCCTCCATTTTCTTTAAAGCGCTGACCGCAAGGGTGTCTCCGACCACCGCCTTAGGATTTGCCGTCATAATATCCTTAACTGGTTTGTTAAATATATTTTCCGCAGAAGCAAGCAGGGCTCTTCTTAAATCCCCGTCCACTATAATTCCGCAAAGGCAATAATTTTCATCGACAACCCCGGTTAATCCCAGCCTTTTTGAGTTCATTTCGATAATCGCTTCGTTTAACAAAGCCGATTCTTTGATAACCGGAACTTCCTTTTCTTTATGCATTATGTCCGAAACTTTTAAAAATTTCTTTCCTATCGAACCTCCGGGGTGAAGCTTCGCAAAATCTTCTTCGAGAAAATTTCTCCTTTTTAGCAACGAGACCGCAAGGGCGTCTCCTATGGCAAGCTGCGCCGTCGTGCTTGCAGTCGGAGCGATATTGAACGGGCAGGCCTCTTTTTCAACGGAAACATCAAAAAAATAGTCCGACAGCTCGTAAAGCTGAGAGTTTTTGTTTCCCGAAAACCCGATAATCTTGGCCCCTATAAGTTTTATGCTTGGAAGTATGGATATAATTTCTTTCGTGTTGCCGCTGTTGGATAATACGACAATGGCGTCATCCCTGCCGATCATTCCTAAATCGCCGTGGGAAGCCTCCGCGGGGTGCATAAAAAAGGACGGGGTGCCAGTGCTTGCCAGAGTCGAAGATATTTTTCTGGCAATAATCCCCGATTTGCCTATGCCTGTAAGAATTACCTTCCCCTTAATGCCGATGAGCAAATCTACCATCTCCGCAAAATTATCGTCAAGCCTGCCTATCAGCGCCGTTATCGAGTCGGCCTCTATCTTTAAAACATCGCGGGCCGCTTCCAGAATATTTAATTCTTCCATTTTTTCCTGCTGTTATTTAACAATCATTAAACCCTGCTATTAAAGGGGCCGGATTTGAAATCCGACCCAAATCGGGATATGGATTATATGCCGTATTTAGATATTTCGAGAACATTTTTTAAATCATTTTTAAAAGACGACAGATAAACGGAATTTGCCGAATCGCTTAAAGCCCGCGGCGGGTCAGGGTGAACCTCAAAAAAAATACCGTCAACCCCCACCGCGGAAGCCGCCCTCGCAAGCGGCATAACATACTTTCTTTCGCCGGAAGAGCTGGAACCTGAACCGCCGGGAAGCTGCACGCTGTGAGTCGCGTCGAAAACGACAAGCGCTCCAAATTCTTTCATTATCTGCAATGCCCTGAAATCTACGACAAGATTATTATAGCCGAAGCTGACGCCTCTTTCCGTTAAAATAATTTTATCGTTTCCGGCAGACCTGATCTTTTCGACAATATGTTTTGTATCCCCCGGGGCTAAAAACTGCCCCTTCTTAACATTTACTATCCTGTCCGTTTTTGCCGCCTCGAGCAAAATATCCGTTTGTCTCGACAAAAAAGCCGGTATCTGAATTACATCGAGAACATCTTTAGCTTTTTCGATGTCGCTAACGCTGTGAACATCGCTCAATACGGGAATACCGTATTTCCTTTTAATCTCTAAAAGCATTTCAAGCCCCTTATCTATGCCGGGGCCGCGGAAAGAATGAACCGATGTCCTGTTAGCTTTATCGTAAGATGCCTTAAATATCAAATTAAATTTAAGTTCTTCCGAATAATCCTTTAAAACGGAAGCAATCCCGTCAAGGGTTTTAAAATCCTCGATAACGCACGGTCCCGCGATAATAAAGGGATAAACATTATCGAATTTAAAGTCCAACAGCGACTTTAAATCATCTTTATTGAAGATATTTAAATTTTCCATATATTTCGGAGTTTAAACCTTTGCCCCTTTTTTAGCCGCCGGAATAACTCTGGATTTAGATTCGGATTTGCGTATTTTGCCTTTTTTAATGACGGAAACTTTTTCTATTTTAGGCTTCGCCTTTAACTTGCCGCTCAGGTTTAAATATTTAACGGAAGCTAAAACAAAGTCTTTAAATAAAGGGTGCGGGGATAACGGCGATGATTTAAATTCGGGATGGAACTGGCATCCGATAAACCACGGATGGTCTTTTAACTCGCAAATCTCTACAAGCCTATCGTCGGGTGAAACGCCTGAGAAAATAAAACCCGAAGACTTGAATATTTCCCTGTAATCGTTATTAAATTCAAACCTGTGCCTGTGCCTTTCGCTGATTAAAAGGCTGCCGTTCCGATATAATTTAGCATAGTTCTTTTGGTTTAACATCTGTTTTTTATTATTTTTAATATAAATATGATAAGCAAGGGTATTTTTAGATATTATACATGGATATGCCCCGAGCCTCATAGTCCCGCCCATTTTACCGAGGCTCTTTTGCCCTTCCATAAGGTGAATTACCGGACTCTTAGCTGCCTCGTTAAATTCGATAGAATCTGCATCGTCAAGCATTAAAACATTCCTGGCATATTCGACGGTCAAAAGCTGCATGCCCAGACATATTCCGAAATAAGGAATTTTATTAATCCTGGCATAATTAATTACCCTGATCATTCCATTGATTCCGCGGGAACCGAAGCCGCCGGGAACCAGTATGCCCGAACAATCCGACAACTCTTTAAGTTTTTCTCCGTAATCGTCCGCTTCAAAATCTTCGGAATTAATATATTTTATGTTGACATTGACATTATTTGCCAGCCCTCCGTGTATAAGGCTTTCATTTAAGCTTTTATAAGACTCTTTTAAATTTACATATTTTCCGACTACTCCGATAGTAACGGAATTTTTCAAATTCTTTAATATCTTCGATATTTTATTCCATTCGCTTAAATCGGGAGATTTAGCCCAAATATTAAGATATTCTATTATTTTTGAATCAAGTCCTTCGTTGTGGAGCGATAACGGAACATTATAAATACTTTCTTCATCTTTTGCAGTAATAACGGCGCCTTCTTCTACATTGCAAAACAGGGCGATTTTTGCCCTGATATCCTGAGGAAGAACCCTGTCCGCCCTGCAAATTATAATGGAAGGCTCTATGCCGATAGCCCTGAGTTCTTTCACGGAATGCTGGGTCGGCTTTGTTTTCAGCTCATCGGCCGTTTTAATATACGGCACAAGCGTTAGATGAATGT
>JAJYQZ010000260.1 GCA_021794335.1 bacterium | reverse complement strand
GTGCCTTCTTTCGGAGGCTCACGCAGTGCAACTTATACTGGCGGTCTAATTTATAATGTGCCGCCTACATTGGTAAAATATTATAGCAATGGCAAATTTCATGTTATTGTTTTGAAAAATTTTGGACAGATGGGATTTGTTTCACACTTAAATTATTATACCAAAAGCGCCGTTTATGATTTAATATGGAATAAGATAGGTTTTTCTCCGATATGGGAAATTAAACCTGTATCCGGTTATAGTGCCGGTTTTTCGGTTATCAAAAACAACAATAAAGTATATGTTGCGGATGCTATTGTCGCGAATCCGGGCTCAATATTTACTAAAGCGCAAAGTTATATTGTGCTTTATAAAATTTCTAATTGAATTTTAATATAATATTTAGTACAATATTCGAACTACCCAATTTAAGGCGGTGTAGCTCAGCCGGTTAGAGCATACGGCTCATATCCGTAGTGTCCGGGGTTCAAGTCCCTGCACCGCCACCATTCAAAACCGCAGCAAATAAGCCTTTCCAGCAATATCCTATCTTGACATAATTTCTTAATTTTGTTAAAATTTAATCAATTTTAACGAATTTTGCATACAAAAACGCATACAGTTTTTGGGTGAAATAATATGAGAATTTACAAGCGCGGACAGGTTTACTGGTGCGAATTCAGGCTTGACAATAAGCATTATCAATATTCCTGCAAAACAAAGCAAAAAGAAATAGCGCAAGAGGTAGCTTCGGCTATTTATGCGGACACAATCCGAAACCGATTTAATTTGCCGGTAAAAAATAAAAGCAAAATTTTATTTTCGGAATTGTTTAAGAATTATATGGACAGCCTTATAAACTCGCCAAGAACCGTTATTAATAAAACCGTTGAATCGAAACATTTTTTGCCTTTTTTCGGTAATAAAGAAATTATAAATATAACGCCTGCAGATATTAAAAGTTATCAGTTACAGCGCAAGCTTGAAATAATGAACTTACCTAAAAATGCAGGTAAAAGAGAGCAGGATATAACATTTAAAAGCATAAATAACGAATTAGGAACGTTATCTAACTTCTTTAATTTCTGCGTAGAAAAGGGCTATGCAGATAAAAATCCATCGCAACGGATTAAGAAATTAAATACGCTATCCAGAATTAAAACTCTATCGGAAGATGATATTCAAAAACTAATTAGCGGAGCTACGAATAAACTTACTCGCGATTTAATAACTTTTCTTATTTATACCGGCTGCCGTAAAGGCGAAGCCCTTAACTTAAAATGGGACGACGTGGACTTGCAGAACGACGTAATAGCTATTAAGGGGACCAAGACTAAATATGACAGATATATCCCTATAAGCAAGCCCCTGAAAGAGCTGTTAAAGGCGATAGAGAAAAATCAAGACTGTCACAGTATGTATTCAATAATAACGGTTTCAAAATCGGCAATTTCAGAAAATCATTTACGACTGCCTGCCGAAACGCCGGACTTAAAGACCTGCGAATTCACGATCTACGCCACGTCTTCGCGAGCAAAATGGTTATGAACGGCACGTCGCTTTATATAACTGGGAAACTTCTGGGACACAAGACGACCCAGATGACAAAAAAGTATAGCCATTTAGTGCCGGATACGCTCAAGAAAGCGGTTAACGACGTGTGGGGAAAAAAGAAATAAAATTGTCGAAAATAATACTGCTATTTTATAAGTTTGAAAAATTCTTCCTTTGTCATTTCAATATCGGTTAATATTTTCGACAAAAGGACTCTGCCTATAGTTTCACCGGAGTGGACGGGGACGACGGTTGACCTTCCGTCTTTATGGGAAAGTGGGAAAGGAAAACATGGCTTCCTTTCTGTCTTTTTTCGATAAATCCAAGAGTTTTAAGAAAAGAAATAAGTTCCTTGCCGGTCAATAAAGGAAGCTTGCTCATATTGCAATTTTTTGAACGTCAATAAAATTAACGGCGGGATATTCCGAGTTTTTTTTCTCAAGATAAAGTTCTATCGCTTCTTTAATCCTGTTTCTTAACTTATCTATAGACTTAGCCTGAGTATGGCATCCATGCAATTTAGGAACGTCGGCAATATAATATCCGTCTTCGTCCTGGGTAATTATAATTGTATATTCTTTTTTCATTTTAGTCTCCTCAATAAAAATATAGCACTATACGGTAAGATATTCAATTAATTTTTTAATTTATTTTTAATGGCGGAAATTATTTGTCTTGAAACACCCAAGGTTTTATTAGTTTCGGTTATTTCCGAAAACGCAATGCGTTTATGAAAGCGGCAGATAACTTATAGGGACAAGAAATAAGGCCGAGAGCTGAGTCTTTCTGCTCCAATTTTTTAAATTCATATTCATATTTCACATTCCGCTAAATATTTTTCCTTTCTTCTGCTCATGTCCTAATTATTTTATTTCGGGCAATAAAAAAGCCCGCTCGAGGCGGGCTAAAAATTGTGTTAAGCTTTTCTGCCGAGATACGTTGACGTAATTGAAAGCCTTTCGTGTCCAAGCTGTTGAGAAATATCAAATCGGATTTCGGTATCTATTTTTCTTATTTCATCCGCGGATAACTCTGTTTTCATTTCAACGTATTTTATCCAGTCATTGCCGAATAACTGACTTTTTGCCGTTCCATCTATTACAACGCCGGTTCTTTCTTTCCAATCGGTTTCATATTTATTGTTCGCCCAAGTGTGGCGGTTACCGTGGTTATGATAACCGCTTTCGATAATTCCGGCTTTTTTTAAATTATCGATTTGCCGCCAGCTCCAAGCCGACCATTCCGTCATCTTAGAATCTATTTTAGAAGCGGCAATATCTTTAAGTCCGTTTTCTTTAAGCCAATGTCTTGCCTCCAATACTGCTTTTATACCGTCTTTATCTAAAATAATAATTCTATCCCTATCGTTTTTAGCAAGATCTTTTTTGCCGTCAATTTTTAAAATTCCGTTTTTAATATCGTCAATACTTTTATTAAAGAGTTTAATCCCGCCGCTTTCTGACATTCTTAATCCCGCAACTTCCTGTAATCTGCTTGCGTAATATAATCCTTGAAATTCAATTTTTTCAATTCCTCTAAAATAATTATTAACGGTTTTAATATCGGCCGAGGAATTGCCCTTATAAGTTTTATTATCGTTAAGCTATAATGAACCTATTATTTAAGACAAGTTTTTTAAAATTGAACTTCCGCAATTACAATAATTGTAAAAATCTGTTAAAATTTATTATCGGCTAATAATAAAAAGATTAAAAAATTAGCAAATTAAAAATAATAAATTTAAATATAATTAAAATAATAATTATAATTAAACATAGGAGCGTTATAATGAGCATAAACCACAGAAAGTTTTCTCCTGATTTTAAGGCTAAAGTTTTCTTAGAACTATTGGAATCAGGCAAGACGACTAATGAAATAGCCACTCAATACAAAATACTGCCTAAAAGCGTTCAGGTATGGAGGAAGCAGTTTTTAGAGAATGCTTCAGCTATTTACGAAGACTC
>JAJYQZ010000290.1 GCA_021794335.1 bacterium | reverse complement strand
GGATTTATCGAAAACATTAAAATAGATAAGGGGGGCTATCCGATTTCGCCCTTCGGCAAAAGATTTGTTTATAGAAGAAAATACGGCAGGGTCTTATATATTAGCGGCGGCGGCGCAGGGACTTGAACCCCGGACACTACGGATTATAACTATCAACTCCTTGGCCAACATTGTCGTAATACCGCAGAAACAGCGTTAAGGATTGCGAACCAGATAGGCATAGACAACTAAGATAGGAAGTTGCTCGAAAACGGCAGCCTGCTGCATGATATATGCAAGATCTATACGCCCAAGGATTTCTTGTTTGCTCCGCACCAGCTGACTGAAAAAGAGTTCGAAATAATCAAGGAACATCCGATTAAGGGTGCCAAAATAATATCCGGGTTTAACAATTTAAAAATTCTGGAAGACTTCATTAGGCTACACCATTACCGCCGCGGGTACGGTTACCAAGTCGACGGCAGGAACGCTATGGACAATCTACCCTTTGATCCGCGTCTCGTGGATATCCTGCCCCTTGCGGATTCCTATGCCGCTATCTCGGAGATGAGGCGGTATAACGGCAACTCCCATATAGGTCATATAGACATCATTAAAGATGACGACCTAAAAACTACGGCTTAAACAAAGAATTAATAGAAGTGCTTAGATTAGCCCTTAATGCCTGGGTAGTAGTATGATGTAGACCACGCCACGCATTCTATACCTAAGCCGTAAATTCCTATACAACTGAGAAAATATTTTGGACGTGTTCAGGAGTGTTAAATTAAGTCCAAAACTATTTTCAGATTAATTTAGTCCATTAGCCTTTATTCTTCAGAAATCAAAATTTTTACGCCCTCTTTGGTTTCATATCCGCTTTGAGTTAACGAACATTCTACTAATGCGCGAAAATCTTTATTATTTATTTTCAATTGCATGGCCATCTTATTAATTAAAGTATCGCCTATATCTGTTTCCCCGTGGCTAATCTTAGTAAATATACCCGATTTTCTGTTGTTTTGAGTAAAATAACCGTAATATATATGGTCGGGATTCTTTTTTGTCAGCTTTTGAAAACCCTTTTTAAGTAGAGATTTTTCAATATCTCTCACCTTTAAGGATGCCATTAATATTTTCTCCTAATGCTTAATGTATGAATTCAATATTTTTTTTAGTTTTTTGGCATGAAGGGTTAAATTTTTATCGTCTTCTTGGGCAATATCGTCGATAAGATAAATTATATTTTCCGCAATCCCGTCTTTCGCCTCATCCATGGTACAGCCGAACTCTACTATGTCTAACTCTTTATTCTTGGCAAGAAATCCGTTTTTCCATGGAACTATTTCTATCTCTAACTTTTTATTTAAATGAATTTTTCTATCCCCAATGTTTAATTCGTCTATTAACGCGCAACTCTGTTCCTGAGTCTGCGGTATGTAATCATGAAAATCTTCCGTACCGTGGTTAACTATGTATATTAAGAATCTGGAGAAGTATTTCGGCTCGTTTAGTCTTGACGATGTAGCTGCCGACTGTTCAGCTTTAAGCACCTCCCTACTTTGAGGCATTCTGGTAATATTACTGTTTTCTGGTATATACTTTTTCATCATCGCGCAATTCATTATTTGACATCTCCTTTTTCCGTAATTTCAATACCTATGGAGACTATTTCTTCCAAAATAGACTTAATTTTCTCCTTGGGCAATATTCTTACATCTGGATTTGTATTGATATCTATTTCCAGACGGCATGCCGTCTGCTGCACGTTTTCGGCAGGTAACGCCGATAATATTTGTCCGTTAAATGCGATCTCAATACGTTGCAGTACCGCAACCATCCACTTTGAAACCCGGTTTATTCTAATACCTTTAATGCCCTTTCCCCAGTAAATACGGGGTCGGTTAATTTGGTACAGGAAATCTAAGGAATTTAGGGGATCCAACTTTACGGCATTCAGGTATTTGGAGATATATTTATATCCGTCCTCTTTGTTTACAACCGGATGGATAAGTACTGCTCCAAAAGCAAGCCTGTTTATTTTAATTTTGGCAGTACTAAGCCATTTTTCCATAACTGGTAAAAAATCATAAACGGCTTCATCTAAAGAACCGACATTAGGTAAATCTTTGCTGTTAAGCTGTTGAGATTCCGGAATATACAGCCAGTCGATTCTTTGCAATTCCGGCTGCGCAACCTGGATATTTAGCTGGACTAGGCCTTTTTTAAATTTACCGGATTCACCACGATATGGGGTTGTAATTATTTGGGTATGACTCTCGGGCATAACAAGGTTCCACCACTTTTCCGACCCTTCTGTTTTTTTTGTAAAAGCAGTAAAGCGTAAATTTTCCGCTAACCATTCGCTTTTTTTGGGTCCTGATGTCGGACTGGTTTTCGTCTTTATCTTTTGGTTCATTGCGCCTCCGCTTTTCATTTAATAATATACTATAATATACGCAATATTAAATCAAGCCGGAAAATTGCCCCCCGATTTTAGCCGTCACCGCCCGACGCCTTGTTCGGCTCCCTCTCCCCCCATACATCGTCAACCACTTTCTTCAGCGTATCCTGAACTAAATGAGAATAACGCTTCGTTATCTAGGTAGTCCGATGTCTCAGAAGCTCGCCGCTAATATGGCTACATTTCCGCCCGAATAAAAGCCGTTGGCTTTTATAACCGTTCGGGCGGAAATATCATTCATTACCATTTTGGAAGCTAAAACGTGCTTTAAATCGTGGATATGCAAATCCTTTAGTCCGGCATTGCGGCATACTGTCATAAAAGATTTGCGGAAATTGCCTAATTTAGCCTCGTTTCGAGTGAAGATATAAAAACATCGTCTTTTTTCTACCCCCCTTAAAATAGCTTTTAAGGGCTTTGAAATAGGAATATACCTGTCATATTTGGTTTTGGTCGCTTTAATAGCTATAATGTCGTTATTTAGGCCAACGTCGTTCCATTTGAGATTTAACGCCTCGCCTTTTCGGCAGCCGGTATAAATAAGAAAAGTGATAAGATCCAGGGTTAATTTATTCCCGGCGCCGGCGATGAGCTTATTTATATCCTCGTCGGATAAAGTCTTAAGACGGGAGAGTTCGTTAAGTTTCTTAATGCCTGAAGCGGGGTTCTTATCGATATAGCCTTTTTCGATGCAGTAATTAAAAAAATTAGAAAGTATATAGATTTCAAGGTTTACAGATTTAAAAGATATTTCGGATTCTCTCTTGCCTGTATTTTTCGGCATGGACATTATTTCAAACTTTCTTTGCGTTTGATAGTTTTTTAAGTCTCCCAGCGATATTTGTATAATATCTTTATTTACGAAAAATCTTAAAAAATACTTTAAACTCGTATGGGTTTTTTGCCGCTGCCACGTTTTTGAGTGCAAAACCACCGCAACATATTCTTTATAAACATCTTCGAATATGTATGTTTTCTTATATTTTTGAGGTATGTCGAATTTTTTCCGGACGACGTCGGCATTAAGAGCCGCCGCAACTTCCCCCGCTACGCTTTTATCTTTGGTCTTGCAAGAGTATTGGTATA
>JAJYQZ010000244.1 GCA_021794335.1 bacterium | reverse complement strand
AAAACCTAAAAAATCGGGGAATTACCCCTTTCAAATATTAAATCCCTCTGAATTTATCGATGGAATAATCCCTCTAATTTTTAAAGGAAAGAGCTAATATGTCCGAAATAACTGTCCAAATTTTTCCGTTAAATTTTCCTATATCGATATATTTTTCCTCTATAGGATTAAGGAGCTATTAATAAAGAATAAAGGAAAATAAAGGAGTCGGATTTATTCACTACGGCGGACATAAAAGCCGATGGCTTTTATGAGCCGTCCGCCTCCGTATTCCTGCTCCCGACCGCATTTGGATAGAACAAAGGGAACAGTTTACCCCTTTATTTTCTTTAATTTTAAAATTATAATTATATAACCATGTTTAATTTATTTATTAAAACAGGAGGTTTTATATGACAAAAGTTGCTATTATAGTTCTGGAAGGAACCGAGCTTAAAGAATCGGTTGCAAAGATAAGGCATGCCATGATATACTCAAAAGAAATCAAGGCGGAAGGATTTGAAATAATCCTTATTTTCGACGGTAACGGAACCAAGTGGCTCGATATAATATCCAACGACACATCGGACTTCGATTTTTTAAACAAGTTATTTAGAGAAATACGAGCAATGGGAATAATTTATAAGGCATGCGACTTCTGTTCCACTCGAAAGGAAGTAAAGGACAGCCTTGTTAAAAAGAATATCGAACTCGTATCCGAATACGACGGTCATCCCAATGTCGGCAGGTTGATAAACGAAGGCTATCAGATAATAGTTATATAATTTATGTAATTTGGAGATTTAAATGGCAGGATTAGGAGAAATTAAAGGGGTCTGATTTATTCACTTCTTAATCGTTCTAAGGTCATTCCCGCGTGGGCGGGAATCCAGATAAATATTGGAAGTAATATTATTACCAGTCATGAAATTGCAAATTCGGATTTAATTTTTGAAAGTATAAACAACCATAGAGTTTACGGTATTTTGAGCGCTGTTACCGTTTCCGTAAACCCTGCGGTTTGCAATTTGATTTTCAAATTCAAGTCTAAACTGAATATTTTTAAATATCTTCATAGCAGGTCTATATCCTAAGGTAAATGTCGAATCGAAATAACGATAAGCTATGCCGGGCGTACTTGCCGCTTCCCACATGCCGTTAGGATCCGAGGCGCCGGCTTCTCTTACGGTTTGCGAAAATCTGCCTATATTTAAGATGCTATAATGATGGATATAAAAAGCCAGACCCGAGAAATGCGACTTGTTAAAGGTAGAATTTGAGGTAGAAATCAAGTAAGACGGATAATTATTTACGGAAGAATTAAATTGACCGGCATTTATATTGTTGCCGTAAACTATGGATTTATTTATTCCTCCGTTTAAACCGGTTTCGTAATCCAATACCGCTGTCCAGTATTTGCAAAACGAATATTTCGCGTCTATAAAATTATAAAAAAATCTATCTAAATTATCCTGATAAAGGTTATTATTGTATATAATAAAATTTTCGGCTCCGTAAACGACGCCTTCATGAAATTTTAAAAATTTAAACGGTTTATACGAAGCTATATATTCGAATGTCGGGTATCTATTTAAAGGAACCATAGCGTTATCGGTTAATGCAGCCCCGAAAACCATTTTTAACCGTCTTGTAAAAGGATACTTTAAAAATATTCCGGTAAGTTCTCCGGGTTCTATTGCCGTTACCAATGAGTATGTATTTTCCCATAACCTTGATAAATTATAAGATTCAAAACCTATAAGATAATTTTTTTCGCCTAAATTAATTTTTAATCCATTCCCGATCGGAATACCAAAAGAAATATAAAGTTGTCTAAATCCGTATAACGGCCTATCGTACATAGGTTCCGTGTAATAAGAATAGTTGCCTGTGTAAGGTCCGACAGCCTGAATATTTTGGCCGGCGTCTATGGATACTTTGAAACCGATGCCGAATTTGTTTCTGCCGTCTGTAAAAGGATTTTTTGATACCGTTACGTCGAACTGGTTAATTGTAGCGCCGTTTGCCTTATAATTATCTATATAATTTCCGTTGTAGTTGCCCAAAGGATATGCTTCGCTTGCGTAAGGTCTTGCAAGATTATAAGTATAGGAGGCGGCAAAAGTTCCAAAGAGTTTTATTTGGGATAGAAAAGAATCGTCATGGCTTACGGCAATAATTTCTTTTTGTTTTAATGGGATTGATTGTGATTGCGCCGCGCTTAGCTCATAATAATTTTGATTTTCGGCATTTGAAACCCCGCTAAAAATAATAACATTGAGAAATAAAACGCATACCGTAATTAAGATAATCTGCATATAAAAATTTTTCATTAGGACAGGCTTGCAAGCGTAAAAATTTGGAATTCTATTGTTTCGGGATATAATATAACTAAAGGGATTATTTATGCAACTATTTTTTAGATACTTGAAAATCGGCACGGGCATTTAAATTTTTAAAATTAAAAGAAATTGATATATCTTTAATTTTGCAATAGAAAATATTTAGATGTTTCTTTTATATGTAAATAATGGATTCCCGCTTTCGCGGGAATGACACCCGTTGGGTTAAAGTTTAAATTCCATTATCGTCCCAACCCGCTTCAGCGGGAATCCAGAAAATAAATTTCTATTGCAAAATTAAGGTATATTAATTTAAAAATTTCAGGATTTTTTAAAATGTTTAAAAATAGACAGGAAGCGGGAGAAAAGCTTGCTATTGCTTTAGAAAAATATAAAAACGAGGAGGATATAACCGTCCTTGCCCTTCCAAAAGGCGGAATAGAAGTTGCTTTTGAGGTTGCAAAATATTTGAATGCAAAATTCTCACTTTTAATCGTAAGAAAACTGCCCTTCCCCGATAACCCCGAAGCTGGTTTCGGGGCCGTAGCGGAAGACGGCAGCATATATATAAACAAACAATCGTCGCGGTATCTTTCGGAAAAAGAAATGAATGACATAATATTTTCTCAAAAAAATGAAATTAAAAGAAGGATTTCTATTTTAAGAAAAGGGGAGCCCTTACCCGATATTATTAATAAAACGGTTATCTTAATAGATGACGGCATTGCCGCAGGTTCAACAATGCGCGCGGCAATAATAGCATGCAGAAAACAGGGGGCAAAAAAGATTATAGCAGCTGCCCCCGTTGCAGGAAAGGATGTCGCCGGGCAGATAAATGAATTAGCGGACGAACTGGTGGTACTTGAAACGCCGTATAATTTTCGTGCCGTTGCGCAGGTTTATGAGAACTGGTATGATGTTTCCGACGAAGAGGCAATAGATTTACTTGGCCGCTTATAGCGTTTTATTATATTTATTACGGTACTTATAAAGTTGTTATATGCCTGTAAAGCTTGTTAAACGACTATTTTGTAATTACAATGCGATGCTAAAATTAATCTTAAAGAAGGAAAAGGTCATTGGAGGTTCTTTTATGAAAAAATGGGATGCTACTAAAGCCAAAGTGAAAAAACAACAGGCAGACGATTTAATGGACTCTTATTTAAACGCTATAGAATATAAAGACATGTCGGTTTGCAGTAAATGCC
>JAJYQZ010000232.1 GCA_021794335.1 bacterium | reverse complement strand
CGTACGCGGGAATGACTTTGTAGGTTTTTAGGTTTTCACCCAACGGGTGTCATTCCCGCGTAAGCGGGAATCCAGTATTTACATATAAAAGAAACATCTAAATATTTTCTATTGCAAAATTAAAGTATAATCATATTTAAATTTAAGCATTTTAAAATTAATATTATATTATAAAAAATTTTATAATATAATATTATAATACGATAATATGAATAGATTTAATTTTCAAATAATAACTAAGGACTTCAATATAACCGAGTATAAAACATATTTGGGTGAATTGTCAAGAATAGCCGTAAAAAGCAATGCCGATGTATTGCAGTTGAGGAATAAAAAATTAACGGCAAGGGATATTTATCGTGCGGCTCTGTACATAAAAAGCCTTTTAAATAAATTTAGCTCTGACAGAAAACCGCTGTTCATTGTGAACGATAGGTCGGATATTGCGGCCTTGGCAGGGGCGGACGGCGTCCACATCGGACAGGATGATTTTCCTTTAGCAACGATAAAAAAAATATATCCAAACTTAATTGTCGGCGTGAGCGTGGACAACCTAAAACAGGCGCTGGATGCCCAAAATAACGGAGCGGATTATATCGGAGCGGGACCTGTTTACAGCACTTTTTCTAAAATAGACGCCGGAAACATTATGAGTCCAGAAATTCTAAAAACAATTTGCCGCAATGTAAAAATCCCCGTTATTGCTATCGGCGGCATAAATACTTATAATATTAAAGAGTTGGCTGCATATGGCGTAAAAGGCGCAGCGGTTATAAGCGCCGTTGCAGGTTCCGTAAATCCGTTAGAAACGGCCGCTACATTCAGGCAGAATATAGATAAAATGATGGGAGTAAAATATTGATTGAATTTAATCATGTATATAAATCTTACGACAAGAATTATATATTAAGAGATTTGAACTTTAATGTTAATAAGGGCGAATTTATTTTTATAACCGGACCATCCGGCGCGGGCAAAACTACAACTTTAAAAATGCTGATAGCCCTTGAAAAACCCACCCACGGGGCTATAAAATTTATGGATGCGGAGCTTCAAAATATAAAGTCGAAAGACATACCGTTCTTAAGAAGAAAAATCGGTTTTGTGTTTCAGGATTTTAAACTTCTTCCGAACAGAACCGTTTTCCAGAATGTAGCTCTGGGGCTTGAGGTTTCGGGCATTTTTGGGGATGTAATCGTTAAAAATGTTACGGAAATATTAAAGGCCGTCGAATTATTTATAAAAAAAGATGAATATCCGCAGAGCCTATCGGGGGGAGAACAGCAGAGGGTTGCAATAGCAAGGGCTTTGGTCCAAAATCCCCAAGTATTGCTCGCCGATGAACCGACAGGCAATTTAGACGAGGACACATCCAAAATTATCATCGATATAATAAAATCGTTTAACAATAAGGGAACGACGGTAATATTGGCAACGCACGATAAAAATCTGATAAGAATGGGAAGGGCCCGCACAATTGATATCACAAAGAGTTAGCTACCTGATAAATTATTTTAAGATAGCGTTTTTGAACATTAAATCCAATATTGCGGGAAACCTGTTTGCCTTTGCGATAATGTCTTTTTCATACTTTATAATGCTGTTTTTCCTTCTTTGTTACGCGAATATTTATAATTATATGAGGCTTTTTCAAAAAAACAATATAATGATAGTATTCCTAAAAAACGGGACAAATAAAGATAATGTTATAAGATATATTAAAACTATTAAGGGGATAAAAAACATTCATTATTACAGCCATAAATCCTCGCTAAAATTTCTGGAACACAAGGTAAGCCATATACGCTCTGTTTTAAAAGGTATAGACGCCGGCTTTCTGCCCTCCTTTATAAAAATAAGATTTAAAAAAGATACTATAAGCAAGATATTTTTATCGAATATTTATTTGCGGATAAAAACATTTCAAGGCGTCAGCATTGTTTATTATAATAAACTTCTGGAAGATAAGATTATTCAATTTATGTTTTTTACAAAGGTTATAGGGCTCATCATATTTTTATTTTTATTTATATTATCCATATTCGTATCGTACAGCGCCATTAAACTTGTCATATTAAGAAAACAAAGCGAAATAGAGATATTAAAGCTGATAGGCGCCACCAACAGTTACATTAGAATTCCAATGTTTATAGAGGGGGGAATCGGAACGGTGCTATCTTTTTCCTTATCTATCCTGCTGCTTTTCTCGATTTTTAAAATATTTTTATATTATCATTTTAGCGATTTCTTAGCTTATTTTCATATAGGCATAATATTCTTAAACGGCCGGCAGATATTTTTAATTTTTCTAATAGCTTTAGTATCAGGGTTTTTTGGGACATATCTTTCTTCTAAAAAATTCTTTTACGAATCGAAAATATAAATTAATTAAATTCCGGCAAAATCTTTTACTGAATCTATATTAATGTATTTGCTTATGTTTTCGGATAATAAATCATAATTGCGGTTTTTAACCGCGTCGTAAGAGCAGGAGTTCGTTTTTCTATTATAACCCATGGAATCGCCTCTATTTTCTCTGATAACATCCACTACAAAATCTTTAAATGTTTCATTTCCGAATAATCCGTGAATATATGTGCCTATTTTCTTCTTATCCTTTGATAAAATACCATTTTCTGCGGAAGAGGGACTATCTAAGGTTTCGGCAGGTTCAAACAAGCCTGTGTAAATATTTTCACCCGAATATCCTTCGCCAAAAAAGGTCCTCCCGTTATGTATTTCGTATCCGCTCACAACCCCCCCATGTGGGCCGTTTTTTGGATTAAACAGGTATTTTCGGTTTAAAACTTTTTTTTCGTTTTTTATTATAGTTTCTATGTTAAAAAAACTGAACCCGTCCGTTGCATCTATTTCGGACTCGATATGAAACGGGTCTTTAATCCGTTTCCCCATCATTTGAAAACCGCCGCATATCCCCATGATAACCCCGTATTTTTCAAAATCTTTAATATAGTCAAAAAATCCGGTTTTCTTCATGCTTAAGATGTCGCTAATAGTGGATTTTGTGCCTGGAATAATTATCATATCAAATTCGTTCGGCCTATCCGGCGCCTCTTTAAAAAATCGCGCATCTATCCTGTCGTCAAAAAAAAGCGGGTCAAATTCATTAAAATTAGATATATGGTCCAAATGAACAATTCCTACCCTTAATTTACAAGATTTAGCCGAATTATTTGAACCCCCATTCCCTGAATGGTTTATTAAATTAAGGCTGTCTTCGGCTTCCAGGCGAAGATTTTTAATGTATGGGATAACCCCCAGACAAGGGATTTTAAGCATTGATTCAATGGATTTTATCCCCGGGTCCAAAATTTCTAAATTGCCCCTAAATTTGTTTATAATAAAACCTTTAATTAATTTTCTCCATTTTAACGGAAGCAGTTTAACCGTTCCAAAAATAGAGGCAAAAACGCCGCCTCTTTCAATGTCGGCAACCAAAATTACGGGAATGCCGTAAAGTTCGGCAAAACCCATATTTGCAATGTCAAATTTAAACAGATTTATTTCTG
>JAJYQZ010000267.1 GCA_021794335.1 bacterium | reverse complement strand
GTTCGTCCTGAGATATGCCTGTTTTATTTAAAGCATTAAGCCCTTTATGGAAGAAATCATAAATGGCTCTGTCTTCATAATTCAAAATATATGCATGGTGCGCGTATGCGGCGGCTCCCTTAAGCCCGTACATTAAAAGCTCTCTTAAAGATAATATGTCCTCGCCGTGGATATCTCCTGCCGCAGGAAGCGATACAGACAGGGACTTTTTATGATATTCGCCCGTCGATTTTTCGTTCAATTCATAGACGGCGCTGTCGGGAAATAAACCCGTAAGGTCTTTATTTAATAATGCGTTATGATTGTTAAGATAAATCTTTTTATATTTGTTTCTTATTTCGAACGATGTTTCTATTAGGCCTTTCATTCTTTCGATGTCAAAGTTTACGTTAGTTACAGTCGTAAAAAGGCCGTTCATCACGAAATGGTCCGCTTCCGTTGCATCTTTTATAGTTATAGCATTTTTTTTATTTTCAGATACCCAAAAAGATATTCCTCTGAGGTTGTAAAGCAGTAGGTCCTGCAATCCCGCAACATCCTCCGGCTTTCCGCAAATTCCGCTGTTTACGCATGCCGTATTTTTTAAAGTCTCCTCGCACTGATAACAAAACATTCAATTCTCCTTTTAATTAAAATAAGATTTAAATTTTAAATACAAATAGTTAACATAATTATTTTTTAACATTATACTACCTAATCTTGCCGCTAATAATTTTAACTAATTTTTATTTAAATTTTATCATTTATGCATTAAAAGTTTTGTGACTTATATCACACCTTTGTATATTTTTTATTTTTGCGATTTATTATGCAGGACCGGCTTCTTAGTTAAGAAGATACGGCAGAATTGGATTTAAAGGATTTGACCCGATTCTTAAAAAAGAGATATTAGGTCAGGTTAGGACTTCCTGTATCGTGTCAGCGCAAATTCATTCAGGATTTAGGGCTTTTATTCATAAGCCAGTACACAATACCCAGAACCAAAACAAGAAAACCGAGGATGGCAACCTCTGTTGATTTATGGGGCGCTAAGGTAAAAATCAAAATCTTCCGCAATAAAGCGGCCATCGCAAGACCGATAAAAGCGCTTAAAGCAAACTTATGTCCCTGAAGCTTTTTAACTTCCTCCTCCAAAAGCTCCCTTATCGCCCAAATAATTAACATTGCGCCTAATATATCTATAACCGTGGTTTCAAAATTGCCGCCGGCAAATGCAAGATCATAAATCTCAAATACGAATAATAAAAAAACCATAATTGTTGCGATTATTAAGGATATTATCAGCGCTAAATCAAGTATATAAGAAAATTTTGAACTGAACTTGACAATCTTTGTTTCAAATTTTGTCGCGGCTATGTAGAATTTACCCTCATCAATATAAGAACTGATAATAATATCTAAGTTTATATCAAGAATTTTATTTACCGAGACAATTAACTCATCTATTTTGTTTTTATCCAGATTTTGAAAATTTTTAAGAATAATATCGTGTATATAATTCCTTATATAATTCATCGTCGCGCTGACATAATGCGAAGGTAATTTTATATCCGCGTGAACCTCTCCGATTATTTTAAGCCGCCTTAGGTATTCATTGCTATATGTTCCCGAAAAAAGACCGGCAAACCATAATTTAAGTTTTTCCTGATGCCTGTTTTTTATCTCGTCGTCAGGTAAAAATTTGCTAAAATCTTGAAAATTAGAAATGAATGAATAAACGCCGGAAATGAAATCGTTAGCATTCGATTTCATTATAACGCTTAAGTAATGCAAATTCGATGCATCTTCATCGGTAAAAGAATATATTAGCTTAATCCTCTCAAGCGTTTCCATCTGTTTAGTATCTGTTTAGTCCTTAAATTTTATTTTTTATTTTTATGCTTTTATTTATATTGACAATTATGGCTCTCTGGTATTATTATTGATTAATAATTGATATTTTATGCTTTTATTTATATAATGCTGTAAATTGACTAAAATTTAAATCTTTTTCTGTTTTTTATTATACCCTAAAAAGAGAAAAAATAAACATAAAATAAAATGCGCCTGAACGGCAATAACGAGGTCTTAAAACCCGAATCCGCATATTCGCTTTCAGAGGGCTTTAGCAAAACAAAGCCGACGGAAATAAGAGCGGACTATCCGTTTAAATTTTACACAAGATTAACCCTGCCGGAGCTTACGGGAATTTATGCCGTCAACTTAAAAGGTCTCCTTGAAGGCATAAAAAATGCCGATGACTCTATTGTTTACTATCACACCCACCATTACCTGATGCAGCATCATTATATTATTCCCTCCTCGCCTAATGACTTTGCCTACTGGATTACTAACAGGCTCGGCGAAAATTTATTAGGGGAAGAAATAGCAAGTATCGACATTTTTGATTATAGTACAACTAATGAATATAAAAATGAAATAATAAAAAAAATAGGTGCATTTATTGCTAAAAACGGGAGAACCAGACGGGTTGAGATGGATGAAAGATTTAATTTTATGAAAGCAATAACATTTGCAATGGATACGGGTAAGGAGGCATATACTTTATCCGAATTTCATAATATTCTGAGTAATATCACAATTTTTTCTATTTATTACCACTTTTTTGAGGCGCATTTCAGGTTAAGTCCAAAGACGAACGATTTTTCCATCTGGATTAAAGATGAACTTAAACTTCCCGATTTAGCTTATAAAATATCGAATCTTGACCCATATACTCTTACTATGGACAGGCTTAAGGAATCTATTATCAAGTTGACGGAAAATTATTTATAGCTTGTATGTTTATAAATGTTTTGTAAGTTTAAAAGTTAAATTAAAATGAATTCAATAAGCGATTACGCCGATATTGTCGGCAATGAAACAATCGAAGAAGTTCAGAAATTAGCATCCCATCTAAACGGCAAGATTATTCAAAATATAAATTCAACGGCCGTCGGCGGCGGCGTTGCCGAAATTCTCAATAGAATGATCCCGCTTTTAAAGGAATTAGGGGTTGATGCAAGATGGGATTTTATAAAAGGCGGAGAGAAATTTTTTGAGGTGACCAAAAAGATACACAACTCCCTGCATGGAGTTGAAGAAAACATTTCTGAAAGCGAGTTTAAACATTTCATGGATGTTACCGATGAAAATTTAAAAGAGATGAATTTGTACGGGGACATCATCTTCATACATGACCCTCAACCAATCGGGCTGATTAAAATTAAGAAGAAACCCGGCTATAAAGATAAAAAATTTATCTGGAGATGCCACATAGATTTAAGTTCGGCAAATACAAAAACATTCAATTTTTTAAAAAAATTCATCGAGAAATACGATTATTCGGTTTTTTCATCTCCGCTTTTTGCTAAAAAACTCAGGATACCCCAAATATTAATTTCTCCATCGATAGATCCGTTATCGGACAAAAATAAAGAGATACCGAAAGAAACAATAAACGAGGTTTTAGAAAGATTTAAAATAGATCCGGAGAAAAAAATAATAACCCAAATCTCAAGGTTTGACAGGCTGAAAGACCCGCTTGGAGTAATCG
>JAJYQZ010000002.1 GCA_021794335.1 bacterium | reverse complement strand
TATGGATTATTTTATTAGCCTGACAAGCTTTTGCGATGAAATTAATTTAAATAAAGAGTCTGCGATGTTTTTCGTTTACGAAGGTTCGATCTCCGTTAAAAAACAGGAAGACGAATTTTTTATAGACAGCGAAACAGCCGAAACGCTCAGACTCATTTCCGGGATTCAAAACGACCTCGGGGTTAACGACGAGGGTATATCCGTAATACTTAATCTAAGAAGGAAAATAATAGATTATCAGACTAAAATTAAAACTATATTCGAATCGATAGATAAGTCCAAGAGCATTGACGAGCTTATTTTTATACTTGAAAAAACAGGTATTTTTAAAAATACTGATAATGACGAAAATATTTAATATTTATTTAATCTAAAGATATGTCTTTTTCACCCATTTTTCAAATAAAAAACTTAATCGATAATGGTATAGAACTGCCTGACGATATGCTTTTGTCCATCTATGAGGCATCAGGTTCAACCCTTATGGAACTTTTTTCTTTAGCGCTTGAACTTAAAGAAAAATATACGGGAAAAAAGGTTAATTTTTGTTCGATTATTAGCGCAAAAACAGGGATATGTTCGGAAGACTGCGCATTTTGCGGCCAATCTTCATTGGTTCGGAAGAAGAACAAAAAAACAAAAATAAACAGCCTTGTCACCGAAGCCGAGATTGTGAAAGCCGCAAAAATTGCCAAAAATAACGGCGCAAATGAATTTTCTATCGTAACAAGCGGAACCTCTATAAATAATGAAAATGAACTTAATATCATTGCCAATGCCGTTAAACGGATTAAAGAAGAGGTCGGCATTACCCCCTGCGCATCTTTAGGGCTTATGAAATACGAACATCTATTATTATTGAAGGACTATGGCCTTGAAATATTTCATCATAATATCGAAACCAGCAGCGACTTTTTCCCAAAAATCTGTTCCACTCATTCTTTTAAGGACAATATCGAGACTATTAAATCCGCAAAAAAAGCCGGGCTTAAGATATGCTCCGGCGTCATAATCGGAATGGGCGAGTCAAGGCTTGACAGGATAAGGATGGCAAAAGAGATAAAAAATCTTGATGTCGATAATATTCCCGTTAATTTTTTAAATCCGATTCCTGGCACTCCTCTTGAAAATGCGGAAGAGCTTACCCCGATGGAATGCCTTAAAACTCTCGCAATGTTTAGATTTGTAAACCCCCTAAAAAACATCCTTGCGCAGGGGGGCAGGGAACGTAATCTTCGCCAATTACAGCCTCTTGCCCTCATGGCGGGTGCAAATGGACTGCTTTTAGGAAATTATCTGCTTACCTCGGGAAGAAATCCCTCCCTTGACATAGAATTAATAAATGACCTAGGGCTTGAAAAGGCGGAGTATGTCAAATAGAAAAGCCCTCGGCATCGATTACGGTTTAAAACGGATTGGACTTTCGTTAAGCGATGACACTCAAACAATTGCATTTCCGTTCAAATATATTCCTAACACTTCATTAAAAGAAATAATCGCCGAATTAGAAGAGATTATTTTTAACGAAAATATCGGCTTAATCGTAATCGGGATGCCGCTCGGCCTTAAGGGAAAACAAACCGATTTGTCGTTAAAAATAAATGAATTCGTTAAGGAACTCGCACGCTCCCAAGACTCCGGCAAAACCAAAAACCCAATCCCTATTGTAATTTATGACGAAAGATTTTCAACGGTTCAGGCTCAAAAAAGCCTGATCAGCCAAAATGTTAAAAGAAAGAAAAGAAAAGAAATTGTGGATTCCGTGGCTTCCACTTTTATATTGCAATCCTATCTCGATAAAAACAAAAAAAACGATAAAAATTTATAATTAATTGCAACTCTAAAAGTTTTTATTTACTTAAATTTATATAATTTTATATAATTTACAAGATGTTAATAATATTAATAAATATAATTAATAAAATATATATGACGAATTTCCAAACATAAAAAAACATAGATTAAAATAATTTAAAAAATCAACAAATTCATTGAATGTGCTATTTTAACTATCCTGCCCATAAACGATTTAAAAAGATTGCGTTAATATTAGAATTTATTATTCCCTTAACCATTATTGCTTTCATTGCATCATATGCGTTCCTTCCGCAGTCATATCGCTATAAAAAGCCCGAACTTATTACGATTACCCGCGGAAATTCCTTAAAGGAGATAACATATAAACTTTACGATAAAAAACTGATTAATAACCCATATCTATTTTATTTTATGGGCTTTATCAGCGGCTATTCAAGATATATCGAGGCCGGAACTTATTATGTATCCGCAAGCGAGTCCCCCGCTTCCATTTACCACAAATTTGTGAACGGCGATGTGGCATCGGCTAAGGTAACCATTCCGCCCGGCTTAAATATTTTTCAAATAGCCGAAATTCTGGCAAAAAAGAAAATTACCGGCCGAAAACAGTTTTTAAAGGAGTGCTTTGACGAAAGATTTCTTTTAAGCCTTAAAATAGACGAAAAATCGGCTGAAGGATTTTTATATCCCGATACATATATTTTTAAAATTCATTCAAACCCGCAAAATATAATTAAAGAAATGTTAAACGAATTTAATTTAAAAACAAAAAATCTGAAACTTAATTACGATGATTTGATAATAGCTTCCATGATTATCAAAGAGGCGGATGGAAATTATAAAAACGGCATGAGATTAATCTCATCGGTTGTACACAACAGGCTTAAGATAAATATGCCGTTGGGTGTCGATTCAACCTCCATATACGGTAAAAATTTATTAAGTTATAAAAAGTATAAAAAGGGGGATAAATTAAAAATCGACCTTAACATGAACCTGTCTTATTTAAAAATAAAGTCCCCGTATAATACATATCTAAATTACGGCCTTCCGCCCACGCCCATTGCAAACCCGAACATCAGGGCAATTAAAGCAGCCATAGACCCCGCTAAAACACGATATTTATATTACATGTCCACAAAATCAGGAAAAACAATATTTGCTAAGACATTGATAAACCAAAATGAAAATATTAATAAATATCTTAGATAAGTAAAAACATAAAAATAAATTAATTTATTTTTAAAAATATATTATAATATCAATATAAGAAAGCTTGAAAGAGACCGTTTAAAATTTTTATTTATGGAGGAAAAACAAAATGAAATCGTTAAAAGTCGGATATTTGACTAAATTACCCGCAAAAGACATGCTTTTGCGTATAAAAACTTCGTTTTTGTTTCAAAAATCGAACAGGGCATTAGCAATTCTTGCAATGCTTCTTCTTCTGCCTGTTCTTGCCTTTTCGGGATGCGCCACAACCGCGGGACCGACAACCAGTGCAAGCGGGCTGTCTTCCGGCAATGTCGCATTAAGCACTAAGATGAGCTCAAGCATATTTCTGCAGCCTGTTGCGCCGCAAAAAAAAGTTGTATATGTAAGTGTAAGAAACACTTCTACTGCTACGGGACTTAATTTTAGAAACGAACTTATTTCAGCCTTGATCGGCGAAGGTTACCGCATAACGAATAATCCTCAGGAAGCCAATTTTATGCTTA
>JAJYQZ010000150.1 GCA_021794335.1 bacterium | reverse complement strand
AATTAACTCCGTGATTATCGACCGCTTCCTTAACGGTCTGCATTCTCGGCATAGCCCCCGCTATTCGCACATTCATGACTTCTTCGGTCAACAAACCCCCGCCCGCACCGCAACAATAAGTCTTTTCCTTAGTAGTGCCTGCCCTTAATTCTACAAAACGGTTTGCGGCGGCTTTAATAAGCTCTCTCGGAATCGTAAACTGGCCCCCCTGAAAATCACCCATCCTTGAAGCCCTTGCAATATTACATGAATCGTGAAATGTAACAACCTTGTCGTCGTTCGCCGAAGGATCGAGTTTTATAACTCCGTCCTTTACGAGCCCTAATGTAAAATCGCAAATGTGCATGGGCTGTCTGTATTTGCCGTCTAAGAAGTCAAAAGGCCCGTTCATGGTATTCGAATAGTTATACGCGGCTCTCCATGCATGTCCGCATTCCCCGATGACAACTCTTTTGACCTTAAGCCTTCTGGCTTCGTCCCAGATTCGTTTATTAATTTCTTTTGCATTTTTATAGCTTCCCAAAAACATACCGAAATTTCCGGCTTCGGAGGCGTATGACGAAACGGTATAACTTATGCCTGCCTTATAAAATACCTTTGCATATCCTTTGAGCGATTCCATGTGGGGCATTGCAAAAAAATCGGCGGAAGGAGGCACTAACAAAACCTCAACGCCTTCTTCATCCATCGGTATTTTAACATCCTTCCCCGATTCTTCCTTTATTTCTTCCTCTAAATCGTCAAGCGTATTTCTTAGGGCGAGAGGGGGTATTCCGATATTATTGCCGGTTTTATAAACCTTATGAATAACTTCCGTTGCGTATTTCTGCCCAAGACCGATAGAATCCATTATCTGTCTGGCAGCCATCGTTATTTCCGCAGTATCTATACCGTAGGGACAATAAAAGGAACACCTTCTGCATTCGGAACACTGATAAAAATATGTAAACCAGTCTTTCAATACTTCTTCCGTCAATTCTTGCGAATTTGAAAGATTTTTGAAAAACCCTGCGGGAGTAAAATAATACCTATATACCTTTCTCATGAGTTCCTGTCTCTGAACCGGCATATTGTTAGGATCTGCCGTTCCGAGGAAAAACTGGCATTTGTCCGTGCATGCGCCGCATCTGACGCAAATATCCATATAATCCCTGACAGCCTTATTGTTATCTAATATCTCTTTAAAAACCCCGATAGCCTTTTCCTTCCAGCCGTCCTGTAATTTGGCAGGAAAACCAAGGGCTTCCATGTCATCTTTTTGAGCTTCAATCATGTGTTCATAAGACGTGGCTCCGGGAACGATTTTAGGAATCGAAATCTTTCCGTCCAGAACGGGAACTTTATATTTGTCTTTTGGCTTAGCCATACTATTTATCCTCCGCTTAACCGTTAAAAATCAAAAAATTACCGCAAATTTGCGGTAATCCGGCATCAATTTAATTTAAATAGATAAATCTTTCGCATTGGGTCTGTAATATCTTTCTTCTTCCGGATTATCTGCCATTATTCTTGTCGGCGAGAAAAATATCCCGACAAAATGCATCACTTTACTAAACGGAATATAAGCTATAAGCAGCATGACAAGCGTGTAATGAATTAAAAAAAGAGGATTTGACGGAATGTTGGTAAACTGAAACGTTAAAAGTCCGGTTATATACGGATCGAGCCGGTTATCCACCGTGGTAAGTGCCGCCGGGGACAGGACATAATTCAAGGATAATCCCGCAATTCCTATAAGCATTAAGAGTATTAAAATTAAATAATCCTGAAACAGCGATATAAATTTAACCCTTTCTACTACAATCCTTCTTAAAAGCAGCAAAAAAAGCGAAAGCGTCATAATAATACCGCAAACTATTCCTGCGCTTACAAAAATCCCGTACCAGGATGGAGTAGGATGAATCATATAAATAAAATGCCTTGCAAAATGCATGGCAATTAAAAGAAAGAAGGAAATATGAAAAAGATATCCAAAAATCCATGTCGGCTTATTAGATTTAAAAAGACTCTTAAAGAAAAAAACTTCTCCCAAAATTCTGGCAAAAGCCCCGCCGGAAGTCAAAGGAGCAGGCGTAAGAGGAATTTTAACAGGTTGGGGTGTTGTTGCATATTGATATATTCTTAATACTACCCCGATTACAAAAATCAAGCCGACCGTGTATGTAAATAATAAAAATATTGCTGTCGTCAAATTAAGAGGTGTCATATTTATTCCCCCCTAAATAATAATTTATGTTATTTTATGACATCAAAAAAACTTTTACTATATAGAGGGATACCCTCCCTCTATATATATGTTTTGCCCATAGACTAAATAAAACTCCTAAATTTATAAATAAAGCCGCAAGTTTATTTATTCGCCTGTTAAACGCAACCCGTGGGCTTTGGAAGTCCTGCTATTTTGGCAAGCTGTTTAGCCGGACCTTCGGGAAACAGTTCGTAAATAAACTTGTTTGCTTCCTTTTTATCGGGCAAATTTTCAAGATTCATAACCTCTTTTGTAAGAGACTTAATAGCCGGAGCTACTTGAAACTTCTGAAAATAATCCCTGATCCATTCGATAAGTTTCCAGTGTTTTTCCGTAAGCGTTACATCTTCCTGTTTAGCCAGAACTTCGGCAAGGCCTTTATCCCAATCGCCTAAATTTTGAAGGTAGCCTTCATCATCAGTTTCAATCTTCTTTCCGTTATAATCAAATTCAGCCATAAGTAAAACCTCCTGTAAATTTTATTTTAGTTATTAATTAATTTTTATTTAAAATTTAAATCATGTCTATATAGCCGCAAGGACAGCTCTCTGCACATTTCTTACAACCGTTGCAGGTTTCTAAGTGAAATTCGAAATGCTGCCCTTTCGGCAATTTTTTAACGGCGCTCTGCGAGCAATATTCGAAACAGCTTCCGCAGTCGAAACACATACCGCAACTCATACATCTCTTTGCCTCTATAATTAATTCATTCATGCCGAGATTGTTTAAAATCCCGTCGAAATCTTTAACTCTGGCCAAAGGGTCCCTCGAACTTCTTTTCTGTCTTTCGGAAGTCTGAAAATATGCAATATACATATTTTTGCCTTCCCCGTTTACCGCGTCGCCGTATTTAATGACGGCTCTTTCGTCTTTCTTTACAGGTTCTCCGCTCAGTTTCCGATGTATGGAATATGCCGCATATCTGCCCATTCCTATAGCATCGGTAACCAATCCGAATTTTAATATATCTCCGCCTGCAAAGACTTTATCTTCGTTTGCTACAAGATAGTTATCGTCAACCTTTAAAAACTCGTTGTTCGAATTTTTGGTTAAATTTTCCAGCCCTTTATAATCCGGCTTCTGTCCAAAAGAGTATATCAATGTATCGAGTTTAAGGTTAAGTTCCTGTCCGCCTTCTATTATGATAGGATGAACTCTGCCGGACGCATCTTTTTCGGAAAGCTTCATTTTTTTCAATCGCACTGCCGTTGCTTTTCCGTTTTCCGTAATAATTTCGTCTAAAGCAAACAGGAATTCGAATTTAATCCCTTCGGCATAACCTTCCTTTA
>JAJYQZ010000048.1 GCA_021794335.1 bacterium | reverse complement strand
GGGATTTTAAATGAGGGCGCTATGGACGGCTTCCACCGGTATGGAGGCGCAGCAATTGGAAATAGACAACATTGCAAACAATCTTGCCAATACCAATACGACGGGCTATAAAGAATCGAGGGTTAACTTCGAGGATCTTTTTTATCAAACCATTAAGTCTCCCGGGGCATACTCTTCCGAATATACCCAGGTGCCGACGGGCATTCAAATCGGCTTAGGCACCAAGGTATCTTCTATAGAAAAAGAATTTACCCAGGGCGATCTCCAGCAAACATCCAATCCCTTGGATGTTGCAATATCGGGGCAGGGTTTTTTTCAGATACAGATGCCTGATGGCGAGGCTGCATATACAAGAGACGGTACTTTTCAAACAAATTCCCAGGGTCAGCTTGTCGATGCAAACGGTTATCAACTTGTGCCGCCTATTACTATACCGCCAAACGCTACCTCCGTTACCATTTCGCAAAACGGTACGGTATCGGCGGTTGTTTCCGGTCAGACAAATCCCGCTCAGATTGGTACGATAACGCTTGCTAATTTTATTAATCCCGCAGGCCTTAACAGCATTGGCCACAATCTTTATCTCCAAACTTCGGCTTCAGGAGTCCCGCAGATTGGAACCCCGGGACAGAACGGCATTGGAACGGTTCAGCAGGGTTTTCTGGAAATGTCCAATGTAAATTTGGTGGGTCAGATGGTATCTATGATAACAGCCCAAAATGCTTATACCATCGATTCAAAAGCGATAACCATCGCAAATCAGATGCTACAAACGGCGGCGGGATTGATACCGTAAGCTTATGTTAAATAAAAACTTTTATAAAAATACGATTTTTATTTTCATTTTTTTAGGGTTTATTGTTGCGTGTCCCGGGAAAAATTCCTATGCGAAAGGTTATAGAAGAAACCCTGTAAAATTAAAACAAATGATAATAAATTCTTATTTAAAAGAGATACCGCTAAAATTCAAAAAATATTTTCACTTTAGCCGCTTCAGGTTTACGGGCCCGCTTAAAAATGTTTTTAGATATTCTATAAAACCGATAACTTATAATCCAGGATTTGCAGGGTATCATATGGCTATAATCAAATTAACGGATAAGAACAAAGGCAAGCTTCACGGAATTGCCTATGCCGCTTTTAAAGTAAGAATTTATGCGCCTGTTGCGGTTGCCGCCCAAACTATTGGAAAATTTCAAATATTAAAGGCAAACGATGTCGAAATTGATTATAAAAACATTCCCGACATATATTCGGGGTATTATCTAAATAAAAAAGGCATTATCGGTAAAGAAGCCAAATTCGTTATTATTCAAAACTCTATCTTGTCAAAAATAAATACGGAAAGGAAAAGGATAATAAATTTTGGAAATATGGTTTATATTGTTTACAAAAGATACGGATTAAATTTAAAAACGAGGGGAATGGCGCTTCAAGCCGGTCCTTATAATTCTACCATAAGAGTAAAAAATATCGAATCGGGCGTCGTCGTGGACGGGGTTGTCAAGTCAAATAAAATAGTGATAGTTAGGTAAGTATGTATGAAAAAATTTAAAAAACGGCTCTTTTTATTAGCTGTATTTTCCTTTTTAGCCTTGTCTTTAAGCGGGTGCGGTACCGGTTTTGTCACTCCGCCAAAATCTATGGCGCCTCCAACTTATGTCAAGCCTACGGCAAAAAACGGCGGAATCAAGAGTAAGCCGATTTTAGGTTCTTTATGGGACGGTTCGCAAAACGGGACGAATCTATATTCGGATAATGTCGCATATCAGCTTAACGACATAGTTACCATAATCGTAAACGATCAGACGCAGGCGCAGGATTCTTCGGGAACAACCCTGTCCAAGAATTCTTCGGGGCAGGGGAGCATTGCTTTCGGGAATCTTGCGACCGCAAAACCCACAGGTTATCAGGGGTCAAATGTTGAAAGTTTTAACGGGGGAGGCGGGGTGGCCGAAAGCGGGCAAATATCCACCATGATAGAGGCGCAGGTTGTGCGTGTTTTTCCAAACGGAAATTTGGAAGTTAAAGGCGAAAGAGAGGTCTCTATTAACGGGGAAACAAGATATATCTTAATTAAAGGCATCGTCAGGCCCATAGACATTTCTCCGGGCAACACCGTTCTTTCAAGCCAGATTGCCGACCCGAGGATATGGATAAACGGAGAGGGTCCCGTAAAATGGCAGCAAAGACCGGGGTGGCTGTATCATATATTGAACTTTATATGGCCATTTTAATATAACATATATTACCTATATTACCACTCACCCGTCTTTATTTCGCGGCCGGGTATAGCGAGGATATGAGGATACGAAATGAGTAAGATTAAAAATATATTTTTAACGATGCCGTTATTTTTAGCAGCCGCGATTATTACCGGTATAAACCCTAATTTTTCCTATGCGGCTAAAATCGGCAACATTACATCTATTTACGGCGCAATGAGCAATCCAATCGTCGGCTACGGTCTCGTCGTAGGACTCGACGGGACAGGAGACCAGTGGGGCGTCAATGTTACGCAGCAAAGCATTGTTACTATGCTGTCCAAATTAGGCATTAATACCGACCAGGCTTCTCTTTATGAAATAAGAGACACGGCTGCGGTTATGGTTACGGCGGAGCTTCCGCCGTTTGCTATTCCCGGTCAAAAAATAACCGTTACGGTAGGTTCTATCGGAAACGCGCAAAGCTTACAGGGAGGAGTTTTATTAATGACGCCGTTAAAAGGACCAAACGGCGCTGTTTACGCGCTGGCGCAGGGGAGCGTGTCAACCGGCGGAAATGTCTCGACCGATAATGTATTACCGCTCCCGGGTTATATTCCCGTGTCTCAAAATTTTCAAACATCCGGCATAATAGATAACGGCGGGATAATAGAAAAAGGGGTTTCAATAGGGTTAAATTCATTTAATTCCGTAAGATTAATTCTTAAAAATCCAAGTTTTACTACGGCGTCAAGGATAGCCTCGGCTATAAACGCAAAATTCGGAAAGGGTATTGCTAAATCGTTAAATTCCACTCAAGTATTGGTTGATGTTCCCGCCTCATACAAAGGTAATGTTGCAGATTATGTTTCCATTGTTAATGCCGTTAGCGTGAAAACGCATTTAAGGGCGATTATAATCATTAATGAACGCTCCGGGACTGTCGTAATGGGGGGCAATATTGAGATAAATCCGGTGGCGATATCCAATAGAAACATAATGCTTAAAATAAATAAAAAAAGAATACCAAACGCATTTTTTTTAAAAAACGGCTTAACGGTGGACCAGCTTGTTAAAGCCTTAAACGCGGTTGGGGCATCGACTTCAAGTATTATATCTATATTAGAATCTATTAAAGCCGCCGGAGCTCTTTCGGCGCAAATTAAGATAATGTAAAGGAGAGCGGAAAATATTAAAGATTTTATTTAAAAATGACGATTGTTATATGCGTAATTAAATCCTCGTTTAATTAATTACCGAATAATACAAAAATAAAAAGAAGGATAAACATATGACAATCCAGATTTCAAATGTTCCGCCTGTTATTAACGAAATACCCGAAAGTAA
>JAJYQZ010000282.1 GCA_021794335.1 bacterium | reverse complement strand
AATAAAAAAACGCATCTAAACTGGAGGACAAGTCGCAATCCCTTCAAGCAGGTCAATTATTCCAATAGCGACTTGTTTAGCACTATATAATTCAACGATGTCAAAGAACTATTTCGCAGACCTAACAAACTAAAAAATAAATTCATCGGTTTCCATGTCAAAAACTCCATCAAAGACCTGATTTTACAATATCGCAAACCACCTATTCGATACATATTGCCAAAATTGTCATCTAATGCAGAAAATTACAAACTTATAACCTTATAAGACGGCATTAACAATTTTTATTACCGTGGGCCTGCGAAAAACCAAATCTCCTTTGATACTTTTTTATCCATTTCACAATATATAAAAGTCTTTTTCTTCAGCCTCTTCAATTACGGCAGAACCGTATTTAACCCTCTTCTGCCAATCGGGCTCGCATATGTTGAAATAAACGATGAAGTCCTCGTCTTCTTTAATAACCTTTTTCACTCTATATCTTATTCGCTTTATGCTTTTATCGTTTCCTTCCAACTCAAAAACGGATTTCTGCACCCTTACGCCGTATTCGCTTAAAACCTTCGCAACCCTCGGCAGTCTGCGTTTATCCCTTATGTCGTATATTATAAGCCATTTTTTCATTTTTTTAAATATTAAATTAAAATGAACTACAAAATTTCGAATGTTTCAACCTTTATGATTTCTCCTGCGCCGTCCGATAAGACATTATTTCTCAGGCAAAAGTCGCAGAGGGGATAAATCGACAATCTATCCTTTGCCGTATCAATAACATTAAGTAATTCTTTGGTTAATATTTTTACCGAATCTTTAGATATCTCGCACTGAAAAAAAGACTTCTGTATCCTTATACCGTAATTTATCAAAACCTTGGAAACCTTTCTGAGTCTTTTGGCATCGGTTATGTCATAACATATCATATATATCATATAACATTATATGTAACTATACACAATTACGCATTATTTTATATCATCTTGATCATCTTACGCCAAATCATTTCTGCGCCAAGGGCTTATATTGGCTTTCTTCGCCGTTCACCACTCTTTTAAACTGTTTTGCCTGTTCAAAAAATAAATCCCTGTATAAGATATTCTTTTCCAACGGAACATAATAAAAAGATGTGTCTAATTTTCGTTCCAATTGCTCCAGAACCTTTCTGAGCCCAGCCTTAGTCAATAATACCCCTCTCTCGCCGTCCATAACTATTTCCTTATCCGCTTCCGTCGAACCTTCTTCAATATATATGTGGTTCTCTTCATTATCTTTAGAAAAAACGACTTCCTGAAAATCGGCTTTTTCCAAAATATTCAAGTTAAACAATGCGGCTGTCAACGCGTCGGCAATCGGCGTTCTGTATTCCTCCAATAAATCAAGGGAAAGCGTTCGCCTGCCGTAATCAAGCGCATGAAAGTATCCGACATAGTTGTCAAGCCCCGCCGCCTCCACCGCCGCATCGACCCTGAATAAAATCAATGTGTATAAAAGGCTCAATATAGCGTTCACATTGTCTCTGGGAGGGCGCCTGCTCCTTCCGTTAAATTTTGCCCAGCTCGAATCTATGGCAAATCTGAAAGAATCGAAATAATGCTTTGCCCCCAACCCCTCGTAGCCTCTTAATTGGTCGATGTTATCCGAATTTTCGACTAAATTCATAATATTTCTGATGCCGTCTATGCTTTTAGTTACGGCGGGGTCGTATTCCCTTTTTCTTTTTATTCTTTGCATAAAACTATACTGGTTTTGCAGTTTTGCAGAAACGATGGACTTTGCAACCTTTAAGCAGAACTCCTTATCTTCAAGCAGTCTATACTGCTTTTGTCTTAAGAACACGTTCTTGCTTTTTCCGTCTTGAAAGGTTATCTTGCCGTTAAATTTCCCGTTATTTCCAAGTAATATCGCGTCGATATTGTGGAACATGAGAGACCTTAGGGCGGGAGAGGTTATTTCTATATTTCCGATAACGACAAGCTGTTCGGTTTTAAAGGGGAATATCGTCTTGTATATGTCGTCACCCTTCTTAAGCTGTAGGACGTCTCCGAATTTTACTAATTTTCCATAATCGGAAACAATGTAAATCGTTGACATAATTTGGTTAAAATCTGAATCCGCTGGCTACTGCCAGATTAATTTAATTTAAACAGATAATTTAACTAAAGAATAGATTTATTTTTATTTTACGGCATTCTTACTTCAAGACCTTTTATTCTTTTAAAATCCTTGTTGTCGTAAGTGTATACCGCGGATATCCCCTTTTCAAACGCCCAGCAGGACATTAACGCATCGCCGAATTTAATATTCTCGTTTAAATACAAAGACATTGCATCTCTAAAAACCTGTTCGGATTCAATGTTGAATTCCTGCGTGTTTAAAATGGCTTCTATCAGTTCTTTGACAACTATTTTCGGTATTTTATACACTTTCTCCAGGACATACACAGTTTCTATAACGGCAACCGGTAAAACATACAGGGACACTCCTTTATTTTTTGCATTTTTAATAAGGTTCAAAGTTTTAGAAACTTTTTCTCCGTCGTCTTTGACAAGTAAACGTATTATCACGCTTGTGTCGACAAATGCCTTATCTGTTCTCATTTGCCGCTTCCTCATTTGCCGCTTCCTCATTTGCATTATCTATCATGTCTTCTATGTTCATGCCAAGATTTGGCAAAAAACCGATGTAATCAAAAATAGTCCTGGTTTTTTTTAAGATTATTTCGCCGTTTTTTTCTTCGAGCAAAAGAGGGTCACCTATGTCTATCTTTAATCTTTTCCTAATTTTTTTGGGAAGGGTAATCTGCCCTTTGGGTAAAACTTTCACAGCCTGCATGATTTAATAATCACCTCATTCATAATTGTAGCACAAAATTTTCTATCTATCAATTTTATTTTTACTACAATCCGGCTTGCCGGGCATAGTGGAGATAAAGAACAGGCGGACAATTGCCTCCCAAAATTGCCTGCCCATAGAAAAAGTTAAAAATCGTCATCTGAAAAACTACCCCCTCCTCCAAATGAAAAATTGTCATCGTCATCAAAAGCCGAAAAACCGCCGCTGCCGGAAGACGAGAAACTATCGTCAGACGAAAACCCGTCATCGTTAAAAGCAGAGGCAGAAGCGGAAGAGTTGTCGTCTAAATCCGTTCCGTAAGGATTGCCTGCCACGTCTATCATAGAATCGTCCATCATCGGCAGCCCTGTCGCGGGATTCACTCCCATATCCATAGAAGAAGCAGAATCGGAATCGCTGAATAAATCGGAAAACCAATTAAATAATCCCATTTTATTTACCTCCTTTTTCAATTTAATTATTATTATATCATTCCATAAAAATTATAACCCTATTTTGCATGATGCTTAAATAAAACAATATTTCGGAAATGTTGTTTTTATGTCCCGTATTTAATTTTACTTTCAGAGAATCTTTTACTGTTTCCGAAGAGGAGGCCAAACCCGTTAACGTGGGCAACCTTTTTAAGCAGTAAATAAAATTAAATTATATTTCTTTATGAAAGAGAAATATTATGGTATAATTTCTTTATGAAAGAGAAACTTAAA
>JAJYQZ010000142.1 GCA_021794335.1 bacterium | reverse complement strand
GAAAAATTCTTAGACTATATTTTCATAAACGACGTATCTCAAGATATTATCGGCTCCGACGAAAACGAAGGCTTTTTAATAAATAAGTCTGGCGAAATAAAAAGTTTCAAAAGGGAAAGCAAAGAAATCCTTGCGGAAAAATTAATCGAAGAAATATCGTAAAATGTATTAATAAATATTGAATTGATATACTCGTAAGTATTATACTTTATATTATATAAAATATAATATAAAGTATTTTTAATAATTTTTAATAATTGTCCTTTAAAAAATTATTATTAATATGCCATTTAGAGAACCGCTATACTATTTTGCGCTTCTTCAAGGCATTGCTTACGACAAAAAACTTTCCGTAATATATTGGTCCCCTAATTGACTGTAATGAAATAAGGAGAGAATAAACCAAAAAGCAGACGGGAGTAAGTAAATAAATAAAACTGACACATTATTATTCTTAATTAAAAAATAACGTTGTTTTTTTAAAAAAAAATTATATACGTATTATAATTATAATAAAATGAATTATAATTAATTTTATTATAATAAAATTTTATATATATAATATGGATAACGAAAATTTTGATAAATTTATAGAAGAAACAATATTTCCGCAGCTTGAGCCTTTAGAAAAATCAAGGCAGGAAAAGGTTAATATATTTTGGGGTATAGCCGTATTTATAATAATATTGGATATTGTTGCGTACGCTATAACGCAAAGTTTGTTTACATTATCTTTTATTTTAATTTTATCTTTTATTGCAGCGAGTATAACGAAAAATTTATTATTTAAAAAATACGACGCTGAATTTTCTTCTCATGCCATAGGCAATATCGCTAAATTCATAGATAAAAATCTGACGTATAGCAGAAATGCTTTTATTTCTCAAAGCGAGTATAAAGCAAGTAATCTTTTTTTAAGAAGTTACGACGGATATACGGGAAGAGATCTTGTAACAGGTAAATTAGATAAAACCCAGGTTAAATTTTCGTATTTATATACGTATTACGAAGAAGAAAGCGAAGATTCGGACGGACATAAAACTACCCATAGATATACTATTTTCGACGGTCTATTTTTTATTGCCGATTTCAATAAGAGATTTTCAGGAGAGGTATATTTATTTCCGCACGGTTTTAGATTTTTTTCTCCCAATTAAAAAATTTAAAAGAAAATTATGAAAATAAACCGTTCCGAGATTTAATCGACAGATTAGAAAAGTTAGAGATTATAGAAAGCGCAAATGATTGGGATGAATTTAGAAAATCCAGAAACGCTCTATCGCATGAATATTCATCGGAAGAAAATGAATTAGTTATTAATATTAATACGGTTTACGAAAAATTAATTCCTAAAATATTTTCGATTTACGATAAAATTATATTTTATATTGAGAATAATATAGTTAAATAGAGATTGTTACATTTTGAATAACAGCGTTAGATTTATTTGACTTTAAACTAAAAGCCGATTTATAATATTATAATATAGTAAAAATCATTAGCGATTAAATAAATATTGCAAAAAATATAAATAGTAATATTTATTATTTTAAAAATTATATAAGTATTGATAAAGGAGAAAATAACTATGCCGTTTGGAAACAATAGTTTTGGTACGGGACCGAGAGGTTACGATTACGATATTACGCGCGGAAGGGCTATGACGCAGGAGGGGTTGTCGGATTTCTTCAGGGGAGTTTTTACTTGGATGACCATAGGTCTTATGCTGACCGGTTTCATATCTTATTTCGTCGCTATGGATAAACCTTTGGTGGGCTATCTTTATTCGCACGTTATGTTGTTTTATGTTTTAATGGGGATTCAATTAGCGGCGGTTTTGGGTTTGTCTTTCGGAATAAACAGACTGCCCGCGGATATTAGCGAGGCTATATTTTTATTTTATTCGGCTATTACCGGAGTGACTTTTTCGTTTATTTTTTTAGTATATACAAATCAGTCTATAGAAATAGTGTTCTTTTTAACGGCCGTTTCTTTCGGACTTCTTGCGTTCGTAGGATACACGACTAAAAGAGACCTTACCGAAATGGGTAATTTTATGATGGTAGGGCTTTTTGCTATAATCATAGCTATGGTAGTAAATTTTTTCCTTCACAGTTCGACGCTTATGTATGTAGTCTCCATTCTTGGAGTAGTAATTTTCTTGGGACTTACGGCTTACGATATGCAGAAACTTAAACAGATTTATTTAAGCGGTTCGTTCGATACAAGAAAAGAAACCGTTATGGGCGCTCTTACCCTGTATCTGGATTTTATAAACCTGTTCCTAATGCTGCTTACTTTATTTGGCGGCGGGGGAAGGAGAAGGTGAGAAGCAAATTAATATTTTCTTACTAAACCAACGGGTTCGCCTATTATTTTAATTTTATACGATAGGCGTTAGCGGAGTTTTGTCTGTGCCCGAAAGTCGTGCAGTCGGAACAGGGATAGCGAAATATTATACGTTTATTAAACTATTTGCACTTCTTCTTCGGTCGGAGCGGAAGTCCTGTCCGGCATAAGATAGCTTTTAATATCGGCGACGTTTTCGGGTGCGCTGCCTTTTACGGAAAGAATGACGTACGAGTAAAAAGGCCAGGAAGCGTTGACGTCGAAGTTTGAAGGGATTGCCGGATGGTTCGGGTGGGTATGGTAAAATCCCAGAATATCGAGGTTTTCTTTCATGCAAAATTTATCCATTTCTAATATATCTTTAGGTTCTATCTCAAAACTGTCCCAGGTAATTTTTCCGTAACGGTTTTCCGCAGGATAGGCTTTTACGATAATTTTGTTTTCTCCGTCAATTTTTCCGAGAAGTCCTCCGCAAGCTTCATAAGGGAAAATATCCGCCGCATGTTTTTTTATTATTTCCAGTTCGTTTTTCGGAATTATAATAGCCATAATAATCCGTCCTTATTATATTAATGAAGATGCTAAATTATTTTGCAATTAATAATGTTCAGTCGTTAAAATTCGGAAAAAACTCTCGTAGAAAGATATCTTGAACCGGTGTCGGGAAGTACGGTTGCGAAATTGCCTTTATATTTTGCCGTAAGTTTGAGTATTCCGTAAACGTTGGCGCCTGAAGAAAAACCGCATAAAATTCCTTCGTCTTGCACTAATCTTTTTAAAGTAGCGTAACTGCCCTCCGTGTCAACTTTAACGGTGTCGTCGATTATTTTATCTGCGTTGAATCCGTCGAAATTTAAAGAATAATTGTATTTCCAGCCTTCTATACCGTGCATTTCGTTGTCGGGGACGACCGCGATAATTTTTATTTTATCGTTATACTCTTTTAGTCTTTTTCCGACTCCCAAAATAGTTCCGCCGGTTCCTATGCCGGTAGCGAAATAATCGATATTTCCTCCGGTCTGCTTTAGGATTTCGACGGCGGTAGTTTCGTAATGAGATATAGGGTTAAAAGGATTATTATACTGATCGGGCATATAATACATATTTTTGCCGCCTCTTGCATATTCTTCGGATGCACGTTTTATGGCTCCGTCGTGGCTTTCTTCGGCGGGAGTAAGTATTAATTCGGCTCCGTAAAGACGCATTATCTTT
>JAJYQZ010000319.1 GCA_021794335.1 bacterium | reverse complement strand
TAGGGAATTATTTAACCCTTGCGAAATCGGAAATAGACAAACAAAAAAGAGAGCTTTATCAAGAGGCTCTCGATATGTCTTTTAAGATTGCCAAAGATATTACGAATAGAGAACTGACGGGGGAGGCTTTAGATAAAGTAAACGATAATATCCTTAAGCTTAACGATGAAATATTAACGGGGAAATAATTGTTAGACAACAAAATAGCAAAGAGATACGCGGGAGCCCTTTTTAAAATTGCCCATGATTTGGACAGGATAGAGGGAATTTTTGAAGAACTTAACGGTTTTATCGGTTTTTGTAATAACGAGCTATGTCTCAAAGAATTTTTATCGCAAACCTTTATAGATAAAAAAGAAAGAAAGGAAGTAATTAATCTTCTAAGCAAAGAACTGTCTTTGAGCCGTGAGTTTATAAGCTTTATGCATATATTGATAGAAAATGAAAGAGCAAGATATTTGCCAAAAATCTTGCAAGAATTTTCGAGACTTAGAAATGATTTTCTTGGGATTGTAATAGTTAATGTCGTTTCCGCCAAAAAGTTAAGAGACGAGGAAACCGTTCAAATCAAAAATATGATTGAAAAGGCTTTAAGTAAAAGAATTGTTATAAACGAGAAGGTTGCGCCCGAAATAATCGGCGGATATATTATAAATGCGGAAGGCAGGTTATATGACGGCAGCATAAAGACCCGATTGGAAAATTTCTATAATTATTTAAAACAGGGAGCGTTTGTTTATGGCGGTTAAGGCATCGGAAAATACCGAGATTATTAAAAAGAGAATCGAAACATATACAAAAAATATAGATATAAGCGAAGTAGGGGTCGTTTTATCCGTGGGCGACAATGTGGCGAAAATATACGGCCTAAAGAATGTTATGATAGGAGAAATGTTAGAGATTACCCCGGATGTGTACGGCTATGTATTAAACCTCGAGGAGGATAATGTCGGCGTCGCGATTCTTGGAGAGGAATCTTATGTTAAAGAAGGGGACGCCGTAAAAAGAACTGGAAAAATTGCCGAAGTTCCCGTCGGAAAAGAGATTATAGGAAGGGTTCTTGACGGGCTTGGGAGGCCTATCGACGGCAAAAACCCCATTAAAACCGATAAATACTCTTCTATCGAAAAAAAAGCGGTCGGCATAGTTCACAGAAAAAAGGTTAACGAGCCTTTATATACAGGCTTGAAGGTTATAGACGCGTTGATTCCTATCGGCAGGGGGCAGAGAGAACTTATAATAGGCGACAGGCAGACCGGAAAGACCGCCATAGCGATAGATACGATACTAAACCAAAAGAATTCGGGCGTTTATTGTATTTATGTGGCAATCGGACAAAAACAGTCAAGCGTATCTTTTATTTACGACCGCCTTATGAGGGAAGGGGCAATGGAATATACCGCGATAATTGCGGCTAATGCGAGCGACCCCGCCACCCTTCAATATTTTGCTCCTTATACAGGGGTTACGATGGGGGAATACTTCAGAGATAACGGCATGCATTGCCTTATAATATACGATGATTTATCGAAACACGCCGTTGCTTACAGGGAGTTGTCGCTGCTTTTAAGAAGGCCGCCCGGCAGGGAAGCGTATCCCGGGGATGTTTTTTACCTGCATTCAAGGCTTTTGGAAAGGGCGGCCAAGCTAAACGATGCTCACGGCGGAGGGTCGCTTACGGCGCTCCCTATAATCGAAACCCAGGCGGGAGATGTTTCGGCATATATTCCGACCAATGTCATATCTATTACGGACGGACAGATATTTCTCGAAACCGATCTTTTTTATGCGGGCGTCAGACCCGCGGTAAACGCGGGCCTTTCGGTATCCAGAGTCGGCGGCGATGCGCAGATAAAAGCGATGAAACAGGTTTCTGGCGGCTTAAGACTTTCCCTGGCGCAATACAGGGAATTAGCCGCGTTTGCACAGTTTGGGGCAGACCTCGATAAAACGACGCAGGAGATGCTTGCCCGCGGAAGGATGATGTCTGAGCTTCTTAAGCAGGGTCAATATGAGCCGATGCCTATCGAGAAAGAAGTCGTAATATTGTTTGCGGCAAATAACGGGTATTTGGCGGATTATAAACTTACCTCTATAAAAGAATATGAAAGGGAGCTTCTTTTATATATCGAAAATAATAATCCGGAAATATACGGCGATATAAGGGAAAAAAAGGTAATCGACGATGCCGTTAAATCTAATCTTATCGCCTCTTTGGATAAATTTAAAAATATATTCGTGGAAGGTTAATTAAATTATATAAGCCAAACTATATATTATATATGCCGAATTTAAAATCTATAAAAAGAAAAATCGCCAGCATTAAAAATACAAGGCAGATAACAAAGGCTATGAAAATGGTGGCGGGGGCAAAATTTAAAAAAAATCAGGCGGCCATGAATGCCCTCAGGCCATATTCGGAAATGTACGGCGGCGTCATAAAAAATATTTCACGAAATACGGTGCTGTACACCCATCCGTTTTTTAAAAAAATTTCGGACGGCGGCAATGGCAACGGTACCGCCGGCATTCTTATAATTTCAACGGACAGAGGTCTTTGCGGTTCTTTTAATATAAATCTTTTTAAGTTGCTTTTTGAAGAACTTAAAGCCAAGGGGTGGGGCGAAAGCCGGATAAAACTGTATATACTCGGCAAGAAGGGAGCGGATTTTTTTAAAAGGCATAACTATTCCGTTGAATTTACCGCCAATTTCTCCGAAAATAACATAACGGAAAATTTATCCGAAACATTAGCGGTTAAAATGTCCGCCGATTTTATAAATGGAGAAGCGGGCGAGTTTTATATAATATCTAATAATTATATTTCAACGCTTCACCAGAGGGCGGTAATAGAAAAGATTTTACCGTTCGATTCCTCCTTGGTAAGCAAAGATAAAAACAGCGGCGGTTATTTAGTGGAGCCCGTATCTTACGAAGACGAGATAATCGATAAAATTTTTAAGGACTATATTAAAACCAAAATTTATTTTAAAATAGTAGAGTCTTTTGCCGGGGAGCAGGCTTCAAGAATGAATGCAATGGATAACGCGACGAGGAATGCGGGAAAACTTATAAATAAATTAACTATCGCCTATAATAAGGCAAGGCAAGCCGCGGTTACGCTTGAAATTCTAGATATAATAAACGGCGTAAGCGCGCTAAAATAAATTATATTCTGGATTCCCGCTTTCGCGGGAATGACACCCTTTGGGTTATATGTAAACTCTGGATTCCCGCTGAAGCGGGTTGGGACACCCAAATGGTGAAATCGTAAATTCTCTCTTAGTCATTCCGAAGGAAGCGGTAATCCAGTCGTCTGTCATTCCCGCGAAAGCGGGAAAGTTTCTTTGAAACTTCACGAGACCAAAGGTCGAGAGCGAAGCGGTAATCCAGAGTTATTTAGCATTAGAACTTATAAATAGTTTCTAATGCAGGATTAAGGTAAATGTTGGAAGTTACGAAAAATTACGGAGGTTATAAATGAATGAGGGCGTTGTCGCGCAGGTAATAGGTCCCGTTGTTGATGTTAAATTTGAAAGCGGCTTCCTGCCGCCGATTTACAATGCTTTATCGCTGAC
>JAJYQZ010000309.1 GCA_021794335.1 bacterium | reverse complement strand
TGTCGAAACTCTTTAACGGCAAAGGAGAGAACACGACGGTAAATTTAAAAATTAAGAGGGTGAAAGTATATTTAAGGAGGATAAATGGATAGTTTAAGGAAAGAATTTAATTTTATGCGGTTTTTGGTTATATTAGCTTTGCTTTTAACGTTTTTAGCTTTGGTTTTAATTGCAAAGAATTCATTCGCAGGGACAGTTACGATAATTAATCCGGCGCCGGCAAAATATATTAAACCTTTAATGCCTAATTCAGTCGCAAATCAAAGGGTAACGGTCAAAGGTTTTGTTACTATAAAACAGCTTGAGTTTTTACTTTCAGGGCAGATAAACCAGACTATAGAACTTATCGGAAACGGTAAATCAAAGGCATTCGTCGATTTCAATAATTCAAGATTAATAAATGTTTTGAAATACATTAAAGACGTTTACGGATTTGATTATCGGTATTCTGGCGGAAGAATAATATTGGATAACGTCGAAACGGCGACGTTTCATCTGCCGTTTACTCCGCTTTTAAATACCGTTTCTGCAAGTTTGGGATCAAGTCAGAATGGAAGTCAGAATAATACATCTGGTAATGCAAGCACAACTACAAGTTCAACATCTTCTAATTCTAGTAGTATGGGAAGCGGAAGCAGTAGTTCTCTTGGCGGGTATGCGACGGAGAACGTTTCTAATATCAGCACTCCGTTTTTTAAAAAGTTTTTACAAACTATTAAATCTGTTATGGGTAAAAAATCCTCTGTTATGTTTTCTGCAAGGATGCAGACGTTGGTTGTCTCCGGAAAAGTTAAAAAAGTCGAACTTGTAAAAAAATACGTTAAGCGGATATTTAAAAGAATGAAGAAAGTCGTATTCGTCAAAATGAAGGTGGTGAACGTCCAACTTTCAAGCGGATATAACTACGGCATAAATTGGAGCAATTTATATTCAGATATGGGGCATTATCTCGGCGCAGCGAGTTCTTTAGCCGTAAATTTGTCGAATACGCCTACTAACAGCTTGGCCGGAGCTGATAATATTACATTTAATAGCGGTACAGGGACAAACGCAGTTATAAATGCGCTTGATAACTTCGGAAAGGTTAATATCATAAATCAGATGAAATTAGAGGTTTTATCAGGGGAAACAAGAACTTTAAACAACATTGGAACCGTGCCGTATTCAATAGGAAATCAGGTTACTACTGTCGGTGCTTTAGGTTCTACTGCTCAATCCACTCCTCAAATTGGAGAAGCAACATCCGGAGTAGATGTCGTATATACGCCGGAAGCAGTCGGCAATAAAGTTTATATAAGCGTTCAGCTTATACTAAACACGATAACCGGATACACTCAGCTTTCCGGCGGAGTTTCCGTGCCTGACGTATCAACGCAGTCGGTAAGTTTTACTATAAGCGTGCCGTCGGGAAAAAGCGCTTTAGTCGGCGCTTTGCAGTATAAATCTGTTAATAAAAACAAAGAAGGCGTGCCGATTTTGGACGACATACCGATTTTAGGATATCTGTTCTCAGGCGGACAAATGCAAAAAACCAATAATGAACTATTTTTGCTTGTAACGCCGGTAATAGTAAATAAATAAGGAGGAGAATATGGATATTTTTAACGATAATAAGATTAAAGAAGATGAAGATGAATCTTCTATCAACGGCGCCAATGAACAAAAGTCTACCTACGCTGCGGAAGAAGAAAATAATGATACGGTTTCAAGTCCGAAACGTCAAGGTAAGTTTAAATTTAAAAATAAAAAATTAATAATAATAGCTGCGTCCGGATTTATATTAGCCGCCTTATTTTTTATTTTTAAAGGTATCTTCTTTAAAAAAGGACCGCGTATAAGGCAGGCTAATTTTGCTTTTTTAAAGAAGAAGACTTTAAAGCAGACTTCTTTTCCTATTCCGGTAAAACCGGAAAAAACCAAACCTGCTAAAGCGAAGAACCGCCCGAAGAATTTTAAAACAGCCGGCGCTTTTAAAGTTCAGAAATCTAATTTAATAAAAAGTCAAAATACAGGTAACGTAAATAAAACCGTGAATAAAATACCGGCAAGAGTGCCGGCGCTGCCGCCTATGTCTTTTAAAAGCATAAAACAGATGATGAAGTTTAACAGTCGGATTAATGAACTCGGCGAAAAAGTAAAGATCGCCAGATTAGAGCAGGAAATTAAAAGTTTAAATCAAACCGCCGCAGGCGGCGTTAATAATACTTCTTTATCCAATATATCTTTAGTGGCGGTTACTAAAAATTCGGCGATTATCGCATTCGGAAAAAATGACGTCTCGATGACGGTCGGCATGAAATATGCCGGTTACGAGTGTTTGATGATTAGCGCAAAAGGCGTTGCCTTAGAAAAAAATAACAGAGTTATTAACTTATCTTTGTCAATGTGATGATTATTCTAATATTAAATTTAATAATGGCCGTAGTTTATTTGACTTATGCGCCTAAACATTATTTAAATCCTATTTTCGACGTGATATTTTTAATATCAGTCGTAAATACTGTTTATATCGCTAAGCTTTTAATCGACCTAAAAATGCTTAAGGAACAGTCTAATATGGAGTTTTTGAGAGCTTCTAAAGCGGGACAGATCAGTATTATAGATCCTCTAACCGGAATATATAACAGAAGGCATTTTGATGATATGTTTAACAGAATTTACAACGAAGCAAAAAATTCTAATATGGATTTTTCGCTTATGATAATCGATATCGATCACTTTAAAAAATTTAACGATACTTACGGACATGACGTAGGCGATAAAGTTTTAAAAACCGTAGTAAATAAAATTAAGAGCAATATTAGAAAAAATCTCGATATGTTTTTTCGTTTTGGAGGCGAAGAATTTATTATTCTGACTTCGGATAGCAAAGACGGCGCAGTAAGGCTTGCAAAAAAATTAAATCAGTTGGAATACAAAGAAGTTGAAAAAATAACGATATCGATAGGCGTGAGTACTTATAGAAAAGGTATATCTAAAGATGAATTAATAAAAATAGCGGATAATAATCTTTATAAAGCTAAAGAAAACGGACGAAATCAGGTGGTGTATGATGAAAATAATTAATATAGCCGGCAAATCGTATTATGCGGGTCTTTCATGGCAGACGCTTTCGGCTTCCGATAATGTTAAAGAAAAAATTAAAGAATTAGGGAACGGCTATTATTGCGTCAGAAATCTCTCAGGGATGATTAATATCGGCTATTCCGAAGATCTTGACGGTAAATATAAAAAGTTATATTCTTTAGCGTCTAACGTTGCCAATGCTAAAAAAGAGCCGTGGCTCGGCGTATTTCATATTGAAGACGATTTATACTGGCTTATTGCCGTCAGGGATAATCAGGCCATTATTCCGGACGGAGACGTAATAGGAACTAAAGAAGAGATAGATAAGGTTTTTCAGGAAACGATTTCCATCGGAGAATGGGACAGTATAATTGAAAATGGAGAAATTGAAGACTTAGAAGCTCTTTTAACCCAGGGCGGAAGTTACGTTTTAAGTACCTCTAAAAAGTATAATATTCTATTATTTATTGCGATAGGCGTATTAGCAGCAGTATTTATTTTGTATTTTTATCATAAGCGTCAAATTCAACAGATAAAACCTAAAGTATTTATTCCGAAAGTGTTTGCAAAAAAGGCTGCGGTAAAGATTCAAGGATATAAGACTTTGCCTAAGCCTGCTTTAATTTTATATAAGTGCAAAGAAGAATTGAATTCTTTGCCTAGCTCTTGTTACGGCTGGAAGGCGTCAAGCCTTTCCTGCACGGCTAACGATATTTCGGTTGTTTATAAAAAGCAGCTGTTTGGAACGACTCTTATAGCCCCTAAAGGCAATATCGGTCAAAACGGTTTGGAAGTGACTAAAAATATTAGCGTTAATTTAAGCAATCCGGCGCATTTCCGCAAACTTTTAAGCCGCAGAGGCGCAATGAAATTAATCTACGGGTATATGCAGGAGTTTAATATAACGGGAAACGTAACTAACGCGGGAGATAAATTTATGCTTAATTTGAATTTAAACAGCTTAAAAATCCTGCCTGTTTTTTTTACGATTCCGACTTTTAGGATAGAAAGCATTAAGATTTCCGAACTGCCGCTTAACGAGCGGATAAACGTAGTCGCGGAGGCGTGGTATGATTAATGTTCCGGAAGAAATTTCTCAAGGCATAAGGATAGACGGAAATAAAATATATGTTTTAAACGCATACCGCTCGCATCCTTTATTCTTAAGCTTTAAAAAATCTTACGAGCAAAGCGCCGGCGGTATCGAGGTTGTGGTTAAAACGGCCGAAGAGCTCCAGTCTCTTGAAATAAGCGGGAATTATAATCCGCAAAATGAAAGTATAGACAGCCGGATTATAAATATTTATAAAAAAATATTTAATTACGCTGCATTAAGATATGCGAGCGATATTCATTTGATAACATACAGCGACGGTTATACCAATGTTTTTTTGCGCGTTCACGGAAGATTAGAATTATATCTGCAGCTTTCAAACGATGAAGGCAAGTCTATTATGCGTTCAATTTATCAGAATACTTCTACGACCGATGTGTCTTACCGCGAATATGAATATCAGGCAGGCCAAATTCATTCATTTGATACAAATATATTGCCTGAAACTGTATCATCTATCAGGATTCAACGAGGTCCTGTTTTAAACGGATATTTCATGGTATTGCGTTTGCTTTATAAGCATGAGGAAAATAAAAGGCATAATACGAGAAAAATAGGACAGATACTTTTAGAGAGCAAAATAATAACGCAAGAGACCTTAAATACGGCTTTGCGCATTCAGGAGGAATTAAAGAATAAAGGACAGTCCGTAAAGCTTGGCGACGTCTTGGTTAATAACAGGTTTGTAAGCAAAAAAGTCATCGAGGACGTTTTATTCAAACAAAAAGGCTCGTTAGAACTTGGACTTAAAACTTTTAAAGAATACGGTTATACACAGGAGCAGGCTTTAATATTAACCAAAGCTGCAAGGCAGCCTCAGGGCATGGTTTTATTTTCCGGACCGACCGGTTCAGGAAAAACCACGGCTTTGAAAAAAGCTTTGGAATTTCAATGGATGATGTATCCCGACAAAGCTATATATACGATAGAAGACCCGCCGGAATATCCTATTGCCGGAGCAAAACAGCTTCCGGTTTTAAACGCTGATACGGATGAGAAAAGGGAATCTAAATTCGCTGAAGGTTTAAGAGTAGCTATGAGGAGTGATCCTGATATATTAATGGTAGGCGAAATAAGAGATGCCGCTACCGCTAATGCCGCATTCGACGCTGTTATAACCGGCCACCAGATGTGGTCAACTATCCATGCGATAGACGTATTTGCTATTTTACTGAGACTTGAGAGGTTTGGTTTGGACAAAAACGATTTATACGACGAAAAATTATTAAATGTTTTGGTAGGTCAAAGACTTTTACCGAGACTATGCGATAACTGCAAAAAAGAGTTCGATGCGAGCTTGTTGGATTCCGATCTGGTAAATATTTTAGAACCTTTATCCTCTAATATTAAGTTAAGAAATGAAAGCGGCTGCGGTAAATGCAATCATACAGGTATTCAAGGGAGAGTTGTCGTGGCGGAAGTTTTAGATATGACGGAAGATATTATTAAAGAAATTAAAGACGAAGGCATTGCGGCTGCGCGCAGGAGATTTGAAAATGAAGGGTTTACTATGATGAAGCATTCTTTAAAAAGAATGATAGACGGAGAAGTCGATCCTAAAGATATCGTGGCAGTCGTCGGCAATATAGAAGAAAAACATTTAAATTATGAAAATTATGAGGCGGGCAGTTATGAATTATAAAAAAATACTTTTTTTAATAGCAAGAAAAAAGATCAAGCATGATATATACGATAAACTTGCGGTTCAATTAGAATATGGAATTAATTTAAAAGAATCTATTAAGGAACTCTTAAAAAGGGCTTTAAGGAATAAAGATATCGTAACTAAGATGGTTTTAGAAGATATTCAATCAAGATTGTCAAACGGAAAAACATTTGCGGATTCGGTAAAAAAATGGGTGCCGCAGGCGGATTATACTATGCTTGTTTCCGCGGAAAAAGCCGGCAAGATTTCTGAAACGCTTAAACTTATTATTAATTTAGATAATATGAAATCGGAACTTTTCACTGAATTTATAGGCGGTCTTACCGGACCGGTAGTATTGTTTCTTGCCGTGTACGGATTTTTATATTATCTGGGCAAGTTTGCTTTGGGTCCAATATTAAAAATGATAGGCACAAATAAAATAACAGGTTCGGCAAGCGTTTTAATAGGTATGTCTAATTACGTAAATTCCGTATGGATGTTTTTAACTCCTATACTGTTTGCGGCTTTGATATTTATAATATTTTATTCTTTTCCGAGGCTGACCGGTAATGTCAGAAAAGAACTTGATAAAGTTTTTCCTTTTTCGGTTTACAGGAAATATACGGGCGCAGTATGGTTAATAGGTCTATCCGGATTAATAAGCGCAGGAGTTAATGAAGTAAACGCTTTAAAAGAAATGTCAAAATACAGCAATAATTATTTAAAAGAAAGATTAAAAAGCTTTTACACGGGCATGCAAAACGGCATGAATATCGGCGAAGCTATGCAGATTTCTAATTACGCTTTTCCGGATACCGATACAGTAGACGATATAGCCGTTTTTTCCAATTTTCCGAATTTCAGCGAAAAACTTAAGATGATTTCTGATTACAACATTAAAAAAATAAAAGTTTATATCAAAAGAGTCTCTATGGCGGTGCAAGCTTTAGTCAACGTTTTACTTTATTTAATGATAATTTTTATAGTTATAGGCGTTTTATCGTTAGTTCAAAATATATCCAATTCAATGAATATAATGCATTAATTAATATTTAAGGAGGATTTTATGGGAATTACAAAAATTTTAACTTATTTGGTAGTTTTAGCTTTAACCGTTATGACGTTAGTTTTTATAGGCGGCTATATTACTGGAGCATTTTCGGGAACAAAAGGAGCTGAAGCATCAAGCGAACTCTCTACTGTTATTGCGAATGTGCAGGGGCTTTATGCATCACAGCCGAGTTTTTCCGGATTAACTAATACGGTAGCTATTCAAGGCGGAGTATATCCGTCCAGCATGGCAACTCAGAATTCAACGCAGGCAACTAACCCTTGGGGCGGACAGGTTATTACGGAAGATAATGCAAGTAATCCTAACGAGTTTACGGTAGAGTTTAATAACGTTCCGCAGGATTCCTGTACTAAATTAGCGTCGTCTTATAACTCAAGCAATTTAGTAAGTTTAAGCATAGGTGACAACGATGTAACGGCATTCGATCCGGCGACGTTATCCGCCGCTTGCCAGACAGCGACATCAAGCGGTCCGACTGATTTAATCTGGACTTTAAATTAAATTAAAGGGGAATTTATGGATTTTTCAACTATGTGGCTTTATCCAGATAAAGCTTTAACCAGGGTTAAAGGAAAAAGAAGTCTTGAGGTTATAACCGTGCCAAACGGTCTTTATAACGAAATTAAAGAATCCGGCAAGGATAAAATATCTTTTAAATATAAGATTAATAACGAGCCTTGCCGGATCGAGACCGTAAACTCCGTTAACGGGACGAGTTACGTAATAAGAAAACTTATGCATGACCTAAAGCCTTTATTAGAATTAGGCATGCCGGCAAAAATAGTTGAGAGGCTTATTGAACCAAAACTAAACGGTCTTGTAATTTTTGCGGGACTCCAGGGAGTCGGTAAAACTACCTGCGGGTCAAGTCTTTTATTAGAAAGAATTAAAAAATACGGCGGCTCTGCTCAGGTCTTAGAAGATCCGCCGGAACTTGATTTAGACGGTATTTATAATAACGGCGTCATACAGCAGATAGACGTTCACGAAAGGAACTATTCAAATATCCGCGTGAACGAGGAATTAGGCTATTACGCTTCAAGGGCGTTAAGAGCCGATACCGATATAGTTTACTTAGGAGAGGTCTTAAGAAGTTCGGAAGCTAAAGAAGTCGTGACGCACTCCGGAAACGGCGCTTTGATTATTACTACGATCCATGCCTCAAGCGTATCGATGGCGATAGAAAGATTAATAAATTTAGCCGGCAAGAACTCAGAATTTATGCTATCTACAACTCTATCGGCTATCATATATTTAACCGTAAAAACATTAGACAGCGGAAAAAGATTTATGCATGTATCCCCTTTATTCTGCGACAGTCCTACAGTAAGAATCGCAATAAAGGAAATGAATTTTAACGCAGTGGAAAATTATGCCACGCAGCAGGCAAATTCGATTTTAACGGGGAGTTAATATGGGAATAAGTCAAATATTAGGCGCAATCGTCGCAATAATGATAGTCATAGCCGTAGGCATAGGAGTAATTAAATTTGAAACGCATGCTACAACGAATCAGTCGGTTATTGCCGTAGCTGAACAAACTGCTTCACAATATGAAGAATTTGCACAGGCTCTCAATGCTTATGTTAATGCTAATTTTAACAATAATATAATGGGGACTGTAAGCTGTGCTACTCTTAAAACAGATAACTATCTTTCTTCTTCTTTTTCATGCGCTGACCCTTTAGGCGAGACTTTACAAGGTAGTATTGCTGAGCCTTGGGGTTTCCCGCAAACTTGGATTGTTTATCCAGGCTCAGTTCCAAATGCGGGTATTCTCGCTAAATATGGTTTAAGTAGTGAGGAGCAATGGAAAGCGTTTACTTATTTAGTTTCTGTAGATGTTCAAAATATAGATAACTCTATGAGTGCATTTTCTATTAATAATAATGTATTTACTCAACCTCAAAGTTCTGTTTCAGATAATATATCTAATTATTTCCCTGTTTCAGGAACAGAGTTTGACCAGACTATACCGCCTATTGCTTATAATAATAACTATTCATTTTTTGTGGCTCCATCCTTGGAGAAAGAGAAAGAGCCAGATTATTGGGTATTTGGCGTTACAGTAACAGATACTTATAATACAGGTAATCCGTCATCTTCACCGGCGGCTATTACTTATAGTAATTTAGGGAGTGCTGCTCTATGCCCTTCAAATGGTTTAACTCCTTCAGAACCGACTAATTGGGAGTATAATATTGATAGTCCGCCTACTGGTGCGGCTTTAAATAGTATAACTATACCAGGTCAAAGTATATATTATACTGGCTCGACTTATTTATGTATTCCGTCTCCAAAAAGTATAATAAATATTACGTCAACACCTTTTCAAAATATAGGTCCGGTTACTTCGCTTAATTATAGTTCTGACCAAATGGAAATAACAGACGGAGAAACTTATAATGGAGATAGTGATTCAGTTAGTGGTGTTTCTCCTCAAGCTGGTCAGGTTTATAAAATCACTGTAGGTATGGCTTCATATACATTTTTAGTGTTTTGGACTAATTTTTCTAGCGGTTATTATAATTCAGGTTCTTATGATCAAGTGTGGGGTCAATATGGATCTACAGGAGCAGTTCTATGGATCGGAACAAGTAACGATATATGTGTTGAAAGTAGCAGTAATCAACCTGCAACAGAAGTGTCTCCTTATGCTTTGGCACCATGCTGGAATGCAATTAATGATTTAGGTTTAACAAATATAAATTTAGGATAATAAAATGACAAATATAATAGCTGCAATAATTTTTATAATTATGTCCCTAATAATGATAGGTTCTGAGTCTGCTATTTTAAGGCATACGACTAATAACTCAAATCTGTCGGCAAGTGTAGTACAAGAAGCTAAAGAATTAAAACAGTTTAGTCAGGCTGCTTATGATTATTCTGAATCTTTTGGAATTCCGCTTTCTACAACATCTTTAACTGTTTCAAATTTACAATCATATGGACTTTTGCCGGAAACGTTTCCGCAGACTACACCATTTGGGCAATCTATTATCGGTATTTATTCTACGGATGCATGTAATCAAGATGTTATGGATCTAGAGATAGAAACTTCAGGAAGTTATAATTCTGATCTTATGACTAAAAACGGTTTATCCGGAGATTTAGGTGTTCTGAGTTTAAATACACAAGTTGAGAGTAAACTATCCAGTTTTAATATGTCTTTTGAAAATGCGCACAATCCATGTATTAATAATGGTCCATCTTTTTATATTGGGCAAACACAACCTAGTTCTAGCGATATTATTACTTATAACTCAGGAACAGTTTCTACATCAAATACTGCTTCTTCTACAGGAGTTGTTGTTTATATTTATGCGCCTAATCAATGGGGGTATTTTGTATTTAAGTTTTACGATGCTATTATGGCAGATTGGGATTCAGTTCATGGTTCTACTGGAGCTATAAATGATAATAGCGCATTGAATATGCCAACTATAAATTCTTCTGGCTGGAATCTTTCTTGTCCAACTGGTTCAACTATTATTAGTCCTGGCAATACTTATTCTGATATTATTAATCAATCATATTGGACGTTTTTATCACAAGGGTATTGTATTCCCGCTTATAAATCTCAAGTTAATTCAGTAATGATAAACGATCCTGGGCAGGCAGAAATTTTAAATTTACCCGTAGGCTCGTCTTATTTTGATAATTATAGTATAGGAGGTTCTTCTCCTAGTAATGCTTATATGTATAATATGAATTCACCTTTTTCTACTTCGACTATTCAATATTTGGCTCCATCTAGTATATCTGGATTAAGTAATCATATTTATGGTGTAGAGAGTTATTTTGATAGTTATCCACCATATACTATTATACCTTCGGGACAATATCCAGGTGCTAACTTTATACCTACTGAACCTCTTTATAACTTTTTTGATGTAGCAGGTTTGGATATTAATGTAAATGGAGTTATTTATCAAATTGCAATATGGAAGTATGGTATTATTACAGGAACTGGTGTTACGCCGGCTCAAGCCGGAATGAATTCATGCAATCCAGAAGGAACATGTTTCCCTTCAGGGGCAACAATATGGCAAGATTCGAATGGATATAATCAAGGCAGCTCGTTTGATAATGCAGGAGGTGGGTATTATATAACGTCAAACCCATCTAATCCTAGTGGTTATAATGGAACTATAGATTACGTTCCGTATAATGGCGGTCCAACATATACCGCGTCATTTTATATACCGACTCCTTCTGTAAATTAATTTTTTTTAGAGGAATCATGATTAACACAGCAAATATTAATTTTAATATCGATATAGACGAATTCGTTAATTTTTATCTTAAAACCGTAAACAGAAATTTAAATTTCCTGGGAACGCATAGTGAAAACGTCGCTATAGTTTCCGTCGCTCTCGCAAAACAGATGAGTTTCAAATGTTGTGATGTTAAACTTTTAAAGTACGGTTCACTTCTTCACGATATCGGCAAACTGTTCATGCCGGCGGAGATATTAAATGCGGCACGGCAGTTAAGTTATACGGAATTCGAAATAATAAAAACTCATACAATAGCCGGTTATGAAGCTTTAGATAATTTTACAACTATTCCGAAAGAAATTAAAACACTCGCTATAAAACATCACTACAGGAACAGCTTCGGTTATCCGCAGCACATTATTTATGAAAATAAGATAGACCCGCTCTTAATAGATATTTTAACAGTAGCAGATTCCTTTTCGGCGATAATGGAACCCAGGGTTTATAAAAAACCTTTAAATGAATCTCAGGCGCTCGCAATAATTAAAGATCCAGATAATGATAAAAATACCGGTTTAAATTTCGAAGTTTTAGAAGCCTTGACTTATCTTGTAGATAACGACGGTATAAATCTTAAATGTTTTTATTAATCTATTTAAGTATTCCGAACTCAATCAGCGTATAACATAATATTATTCCCAAGGCTAATCCCGCTATAAACGTCGTTTTATTTATAAATTTATAAAATGGAATTTCACCCCGTCTTTTTTCGTTGATAGTATCGTGAAGATTTTCGTTTGCTTTTTTTAATCTATCAATTTCAGCTTCATCTTTCAATTTATCGTTTATTGCTTTTCTGATAAAACTTTCTAAATCAGATGTTATTTCTTCAATTTTTTCTTTATTCTTTAATTTAACTGAATTGTCATTCCACAAATTACCTATTTTTTCTGGTAAAATTTTACCATCGCCATTCGCATCTACATTGATTGTAAATCCTAAGTTTTCATAAAACTTATCTCTTCTAGGACCGTTAATTCCATTGTCTCTTTTAGCGTCGGAACTTACAAGTTTTTCCTCACAAGTTTCGTAATCGTTATAGCCGGCATTTTTTAGTATATCAATTAAATGTCCAAAAGCATAAGTGCCTATACCGATACCTCTAATATTTTCACTTAATATTAGGCTATTATATGGACCTATCCTACACGATTTTTCAAGTTTTTTTATCGCCATCTGAAATTTATTATCTGTATAAACTTCAGATTTATTTAATTCAGAGAATGACGGCGGTGTATTAGGACGTAATACATTTTTAAATAATGGAACTATCTCTACTTGATAAAAAGAAATATCATTTTCTTCAATTATTTTATCGCAAATAAGGTAATATATTTCTGTTTTTTCATTCTTTTTTTCATCTTTTTTAATCGCTTTTATTAAAGTCCACGACGAGGGTTGTAATGTTCTAGCTTTTTTTTCAAAATATGACTCGTTAAACGTTGGCATTGGCTCCTCCCTAAAAGTTAATTAATATATTATATATCTTTTTTCGGAAAAATTTCCAAAAGAAGCGGTTTAAAAATAACCGAGGTCTTCCAATTTGCCTATAACCTAAGAACTTGCGAAGAATTTTATTAACTAACATTGCTTGCATCCCCGTCCGTAAGGACGGGGATTACATGACTGTGGTTAAAATTTATCTTCAGTAAAATTGCTTATTAAGGAGAAGTATTCTTTTCTTGTTTCAGAAGTGAATTTTTTAAAATAATCTTTTAATTCAAGAATTTTATTTACTGCTTCTGAAGGGGATAATTCATATGTGAAAGGGCATCGTTTTGTGCAAAAGAAAACTCTCTCATCGTTTTCTGCTTTATCTAAAACAGGCTTAACTTCTGCATACCTACTATTTATTCTGGTCGATAAAAAAAAGCGTGAATCAAAAACTATGTGGATAGAAGCAATATCTATTATTTCATATAATTTTAGAAATTTATATTCGGCTAAGACAAAGATACCTGGCAAATTAGAAGAAAAATTTTTATCGCTAATAGTTTGCGGTATTTCAGAAGCTAGTAATATTAATTTTTTAAGATTATCATCAGCTAATAAATTTAAAATATTTTTTGCGTTAGCATGAGTATAGCTGGCGTCTTTTGGACGAAAAGCTTTAATTGTATTTTTCATTTTAATATCTCCTTTTATAATTTAATATTTATTTAATAATCATATTGTATCTAGTTTATTTTTAAACACATCATTCACTACTTACTTCAATGTAAAGCTCGAAGAGCCCCGCTGCGTTTTCGTTTACATAAACTTTCTTTTTCTTTTATTAGCATAAAATTTCTCCTTTTTAGATATTTTATTTAAAATTAAATAAATATATCAATTTTTTAGAAAAATTTTACAGTTTTTGTGAAATTATTTTTAGGAACCCAGTAAATTAAAAAGACATTCTTTTAAAAATTAATTAGTTAATCAGATTGCTTAATTTTTGGGCGAGCGGATTTAATTTAAATGTGGTATATTATTACTAATATAAATAATATTAATATGGAGGTAAAAATGGACGCTATACTTGGAATTCTAAATAGAATACTTGAATTAATTGATAGTTTATATTCATTTATTACAGATTATAACAAAGAACCGGAACCGCAAAATAACAATCCGGAACCGAAAAATATAGCGTCAATGTAGCGGATTGGCGATTTTTATTAAAAATCTTCTCTATCGACGTTCCAATTCTCCAATTCATAATCCTTACATCTTATAACATTTACCGGCTTTTTTCCGGCAAGTTTAGATATCTCTTCTATAGAGATATCCCCGATGGCGAAAATATTATTACCGTCTTTTATAAGCCAGCCTAAAAAGGTGGGCAAAGGATTATCAGGGTCTGGCTCATAAACTTCTTGAACACTTTTATATTCCGATGAAAACCGGCCTTTGTTTTTATAAGACTTACTTTTTAGACCTTTATACAAATCATCTATAGAAACATTAATCCCTTTTGTTTTTAGAAAGTCTTGTATCCTGAGCGCAAGGTCTCCGGAAAGACCTCTAATGCCGGTTTCAATATGTCCGATTGCACGAGATGTAACGCCTATAGATTGCGCAAATTCGGCTTGTGTAAGTCCGAGCTTTTTTCTAATAATTCTTAAATTAGACATAATTCCTCCCCGTACCAGTTAAACTTATCATTATCTACTGGGACCTCAATTTTAGCACCCCAGTAGAGGTCAGCCTTCATAGACTCGAACGCTGCATCTCTGTCGTTGACATCTTCCTTTAGATTTATGTATTTATTTAATTGTTTAAGGAAGGCCATGCCTTGTTTTTCCGTGAGTTCGTCTAATACCCTGTCATAACTCACAGATGCCTTTATTATTTGATTAATATCAATCTTTTTCATAACAGCCTCCTGAATTTTTAAATTATTTTATCAATCTCTATTTATTTAAAGTGTATCATACGATACAGTTATTGTCAAGCAAAAAATTAAAATATTTTTAAAACCTACTTTTTGTTGTTCTTTTCATACTCCCTTATAATCTCCAGCGCCTTTTCGTATTCCTCTCTTTTTATTTCTTCCGGACTTTTTCTGTCGAACGCTTTTTCTATGTCCTTTTTTAAAGAATCCGGTTTCAAATGAGCATATCTCTGGGTCATATTCGGCGTTCTGTGTCCTAAAAGTATTCCGGTTTTATAAAGCGAGACGTCGTTCATGGTAAGAGTGCTTGCAAAGACGTGCCTTAAATCATGGATATGTAAATCCTTTAATCCCGCATTTTTGCAGGCAGTATGGAAAGAACGCTTAAAATCGCCTAATTTTGCCCCGTTTCTGTTAAATAGATATAAACAGTCTTGATTTTTTTCAATGCGGCTTAAAAGCTCTTTTAGGGGCTTACTTATCGGAATATAGCGGTCGTGCTTAGTTTTCGTCCCTTTAATCGCTATTACTTCGTTCTGCAAGTCCACATCGTCCCATTTTAAGTTAAGAGCCTCGCCCTTCCGGCAACCGGTGTAAATTAGAAAAGTAATTAAGTCGCGGGTTAATTTATTCGTGGCGCCGGCTATGAGCTTCTCGATATCCGAATCGGATAAAGTTTTTAACCTTGATAGCTCGTTTAATTTTTTAATGCCGGCTGCGGGGTTTTTTTCGAGATAGCCTCTGTCGATACAGAAATTAAAGAAATGGTGAAGGGTAGATATTTCAATATTTATCCATCTAAAATTTATATCCTGCTCTCTTTTACCTATATTTTTTTCAGAATTAATAACATCAAGTTTGCGTTTAAGCTGATAAGCTTTTATATCGTTTTGCGATATTTCTTTTATGTTTTTATTATAAAAATCCGCAATATGCTTATAAACTAATTCTTTATTCTTAATATTACGGGGAATATTATTAAGATTTTTAATATATTCTTCCCAGACTTGACTAAAAACTTTTTCTACCTTGTATTTCTGCGGTATATTAAATTTATTTCTGATAGTGTCCGCCTGTAAAGCTGCGGCTATTTCTCCGGCAAGTTTCTTATCCTTAGTCTTGCAAGACATCTGATAACGCTTATTATCAACTTCAAACTCAGTCCAATAAATATTTCCGCGTTTATAAATTCTCATAAAAAAGTGTAGGGGTTTTTGTAGGTAAAATTTTCATATATTTGCATAATTTTACCTATTTTTTACTTTTTTGTCAAGTGATGTGATTTATGTGAAAGGCTTAAATTCAGTGTTTTCAAGTGGTGCGCCCGGAGGGATTCGAACCCCCGGCCTGCAGATTCGTAGTCTGACGCTCTATCCAGCTGAGCTACGGGCGCTTTGCTTTAATGCTTTTTTAATGCTTTGATGTATTATTAACTATGTTT
>JAJYQZ010000242.1 GCA_021794335.1 bacterium | reverse complement strand
ATTTCATAACCCCCCCCCCCCCCCCACCTAAATTAAAGTTCTTTTAATTATTTTATTTTAAGCTGCCCTATCGCAATCCCTTCAAGCAGGTCAATTATTTCAATCTTCAGCAAAAGTTCACGGCTCGTCTTCAGCAATACTTGTCGCAATCCCTTCAAGCAGGTCAATTATTTCAATAGACAATAACGTTAAGCTCAATAAGGCTTTATGGACGCGTCGCAATCCCTTCAAGCAGGTCAATTATTTCAATGTTCGATAACAATGCTTAAAGATATTGAGATAGCTAGTCGCAATCCCTTCAAGCAGGTCAATTATTTCAATTTAATGCTGTTGTTTATCCTTATTTGACTGCACCTATGACGTCGCAATCCCTTCAAGCAGGTCAATTATTTCAATGAGGTTATATTAGATAGTATTGCAAATAAAACAAAAATGTCGCAATCCCTTCAAGCAGGTCAATTATTTCAATATTACAGAGATGATTCGTTAAATCGCTTTGGCGATGTGTCGCAATCCCTTCAAGCAGGTCAATTATTTCAATATTTTACTAGAGAATTAATTCAACGTGATAAGTTAAGTGTCGCAATCCCTTCAAGCAGGTCAATTATTTCAATCAGAACAAAAGGACTATGTAATAGGTGTCTGCAAACAGGTCGCAATCCCTTCAAGCAGGTCAATTATTTCAATCTGGTATTATGAAAAGGAAAGGCAGTCATTGATAGTCGCAATCCCTTCAAGCAGGTCAATTATTTCAATATTAATCGTTATGGATTTATTTTTAACGGTTTATAATTTGTCGCAATCCCTTCAAGCAGGTCAATTATTTCAATCAATAAATAAACAAACAATATTCACTAAATTTGAAATAGGGTCGCAATCCCTTCAAGCAGGTCAATTATTTCAATATTATATCGCCCCTTGTGGATTATTCAAATATAAATCCGTCGCAATCCCTTCAAGCAGGTCAATTATTTCAATTAGTGATTCTCGCTAAGCTATAAAAAAAAGCAGTATAGGGTCGCAATCCCTTCAAGCAGGTCAATTATTTCAATTAGTCAGGGGAGATATAGTAAACGATGTCAACATCAGGGTCGCAATCCCTTCAAGCAGGTCAATTATTTCAATGGCGACTTGTTCAATAATATATATTTCAACGATGTCAAAGAGCTATTTCGCAAACCTAACGAACTAAAAAATAAAATCATCACTTTTCTTATCAAAAACTCCCACAAAGGCTTAATTCTACGACATCGCAGACCGCAAATAAAACACGCATTGCCGCAAATACCTTCTAATACAGTCAATAACAAGGTTTACAGGCTTATAGCAGGCACCGATAACTTTTTATAAACCGGGTCGGCGAAAATCAATCCTCCTCAATTGCCCCTTCTATTTATTCACAATATATAAAAGGCTTTTTCTTCAACTTCTTCATTCACGGCAGGGCCGTATTTAACCCTCTTCTGCCAATCGGATTCGCATATATTAAAATAAACGACAAAATCTTCGTCTTCTTTAATAACCTTTTTTACTCTATATCTTATCCGCTTTATGCTTTTATCGTTTCCTTCAAATTCAAAAACGGATTTCTGAACCCTCACGGCGTATTCGTTCAAAACCTTTGCAACCTTCGGTAATCTGCGCTCATCCCGTATATCGTATATTATAAGCCATTTTTTCATTTTTTCAATATATATACTTTAAATTATCGGTAGAAACCATTGATATTGCTTCAATGTACAATAAAATACGGGATTTTCCGCCTATGCGGAAATAACATTATAATTATAAAATTTCAAATGTTTCAATCTTCATAATTTCTCCTGCGCCGTCCGATAAAACATTATTTCTCAGGCAAAAGTCGCAGAGGGGATAAATCGACAATCTATCCTTTGCCGTATCAATAACATTAAGTAATTCTTTGGTTAATATTTTTACCGAATCTTTAGATATCTCGCACTGAAAAAAAGACTTCTGTATCCTTATACCGTAATTTATCAAAACCTTGGAAACCTTTCTGAGTCTTTTGGCATCGGTTATGTCATAACATATCATATATATCATATAACATTATATGTAACTATACACAATTATGCATTATTTTATATCATCTTGATCATCTTACGCCAAATCATTTCTGCGCCAAGGGCTTATATTGGCTTTCTTCGCCGTTCACCACTCTTTTAAATTGTTTTGCCTGTTCAAAAAATAAATCCCTGTATGAGATATTCTTTTCCAGCGGAACATAATAAAAAGATGTGTCCAATTTTCGTTCCAATTGCTCCAGAACCTTTCTGAGCCCAGCCTTAGTCAATAATACCCCTCTCTCGCCGTCCATAACTATTTCCTTATCCGTTTCCGCCGAACCTTCTTCTTCAATATATACGTGGTTCTCTTCATTATCTTTAGAAAAAACGACTTCCTTAAAATCGGCTTTTTCCAAAATATTCAAGTTAAACAATGCGGCCGTCAACGCGTCGGCAATCGGCGTTCTGTATTCCTCCAATAAATCAAGGGAAAGCGTCCGCCTGCCGTAATCAAGCGCATGAAAGTATCCGACATAGTTGTCAAGCCCCGCCGCCTCCACCGCCGCATCGACCCTAAATAAAATCAATGTGTATAAAAGGCTCAATATAGCGTTCACATTGTCTTTAGGGGGGCGCCTGCTCCTCCCGTTAAATTTTGCCCAGCTCGAATCTATGGCAAATCTGAAAGAATCGAAATAATGCTTTGCCCCCAACCCCTCGTAGCCTCTTAATTGGTCGATGTTATCCGAATTTTCGACTAAATTCATAATATTTCTGATGCCGTCTATGCTTTTAGTTACGGCGGGGTCGTATTCCCTTTTTCTTTTTATTCTTTGCATAAAACTATACTGGTTTTGCAGTTTTGCAGAAACGATGGACTTTGCAACCTTTAAGCAGAACTCCTTATCTTCAAGCAGTCTATACTGCTTTTGTCTTAAGAACACGTTCTTGCTTTTTCCGTCTTGAAAGGTTATCTTGCCGTTAAATTTCCCGTTATTTCCAAGTAATATCGCGTCGATATTGTGGAACATGAGAGACCTTAGGGCGGGAGAGGTTATTTCTATATTTCCGATAACGACAAGCTGTTCGGTTTTAAAGGGGAATATCGTCTTGTATATGTCGTCACCCTTCTTAAGCTGTAGGACGTCTCCGAATTTTACTAATTTTCCATAATCGGAAACAATGTAAATCGTTGACATAATTTGGTTAAAATCTGAATCCGCTGGCTACTGCCAGATTAATTTAATTTAAACAGATAATTTAACTAAAGAATAGATTTATTTTTATTTTACGGCATTCTTACTTCAAGACCTTTTATTCTTTTAAAATCCTTGTTGTCGTAAGTGTATACCGCGGATATCCCCTTTTCAAACGCCCAGCAGGACATTAACGCATCGCCGAATTTAATATTCTCGTTTAAATACAAAGACATTGCATCTCTAAAAACCTGTTCGGATTCAATGTTGAATTCCTGCGTGTTTAAAATGGCTTCTATCAGTTCTTTGACAACTATTTTCGGTATTTTATACACTTTCTCCAGGACATACACAGTTTCTATAACGGCAACCGGTAAAACATACAGGGACACTCCTTTATTTTTTGCATTTTTAATAAGGTTCAAAGTTTTAGAAACTTTTTCTCCGTCGTCTTTGACAAGTAAACGTATTATCACGCTCGTGTCGACAAATGCCTTATCTGTTCTCATTTGCCGCTTCCTCGTTTGCCTTATCTATCATGTCTCCCATGTCCATGCCGAGATTTGGCAAAAAACCGATGTAATCAAAAATAGTCCTAGTTTTTTTTAAGATTATTTCGCCGTTTTTTTCTTCGAGCAAAAGAGGGTCGCCTATGTCTATCTTTAATCTTTTCCTAATTTTTTTGGGAAGGGTAATCTGCCCTTTGGGTAAAACTTTCACAGCCTGCATGATTTAATAATCACCTCATTTATAATTGTAGCACAAAATTTTCTATCTATCAATTTTATTTTTACTACAATCCGGCTTGTCGGGCATAGTGGAGATAAAGAACAGGCGGACAATCGCCTCCCAAAATTGCCCAAGCCGCATTTGGAGAAAACGGGAAAAAATGGATAGAACGTGGGATTATAAAGAAATTGTAAACCTTTCCAGAACAAAAAAGCCGGAGTTAGTCAAAATGGGACTCTATCCTTTTGATAAAAGAGGACACAGGAAAAGGGAAAGGCATAAGGACAAAATGCTCTTAAGGATGGCTATCGCGCGGGCAAAAAAATATCCCCCGTTTATAGACGAAGCGGGCAATTTAGTTCTGCCGTATTTCTATAATGTTATCAACCCCGCCGCTTTAAAATAGAATTGCCTGCCCATAGAAAAAGTTAAAAATCGTCGTCCGAAAAACTACCCCCTCCTCCAAATGAAGAATTGTCATCGTCATCAAAAGCCGAAAAACCGCCGCTGCCGGAAGACGAGAAACTATCGTCAGACGAAAACCCGTCATCGTTAAAAGCAGAGGCGGAAGCGGAAGAGTTGTCGTCTAAATCCGTTCCGTAAGGATTGCCTGCCACGTCTATCATAGAATCGTCCATCATCGGCAGCCCCGTCGCGGGATTCACTCCCATATCCATAGAAGAAGAAGCAGAATCGGAATCGCTGAATAAATCGGAAAACCAATTAAATAATCCCATTTTATTTACCTCCTTTTTCAATTTAATTATTATATCATTCCATAAAAATTATAACCCTGTTTTGCATGATGCTTAAATAAAACAATATTTCGGAAATGTTGTTTTTATGTCCCGTATTTAATTTTACTTTCAGAGAATCTTTTACGGTTTCCGAAGAGGAGGCTAAGCCCGTTAACGTAGGCAGCCTGTTTAAGCAGTAAATAAAATTAAATTATATTTCTTTAATCCTGCAATAGAAAATATTTAGATGTTTCTTTTATATGTAAATACCGGATTACCGCTTCGCCATCTTCGCCCGCGTTTTCAACATGCAAAAACAATCGTGCGGGCGAAAATATGTGCCTGACGGCATCTTCGGCACGCAAAGGCGGCGCGTGCCTTTGAACGCATGCCTCCGATATGTGAAGTTGAGCTTCGCTGAACTTTGTTTGCTTTGAAACTTTCCCGCTTCCTTCGGAATGACACCCAACGCTAAGTAAATCTGGATTTCCGCCTACGCGGGAATGACAATACTGCTTTCGCGGGAATGACACCTAAATAGTGAAATCGTAAATTCTCTCTTAGTCATTCCTGCGTAGGCAGGAATCCAGAAAATAAAATCCTACAAAGTCATTCCCGCGAAAGCGATATTTTAGCCCACGTTTATCAAAGCATGTCTTTGATGTGGACTAAAATGCCAGAAAATAAATTTCTATTGCAGAATTAGGGTATTTCTTTATAAAAGAGAAATATTATGATATAATTTCTTTATGAAAGAGAAACTTAAAGAGATAATTAAGGATTTTCATAAAGGGAAACTTCCCCAAACAAAAAGAAGAGAACTGGAAATTCCTTTAGAATCACAAAAAATTATAACCGTTTCGGGCGTCAGAAGAAGCGGCAAAACCTTTATCCTTTTTGAAACCATGAAAAGGCTTTTGAAAACTAAAATCCCGAAGGAAAATATACTTTATATAAATTTTGAGGATGAAAGGCTCGATTTTAAAAAAGAAACCCTCGATTTAATACTTCAAGCATATAGGGAATTATATCCCGATACAAATCTTGCCGGATGTTATTTTTTCTTCGATGAAATTCAAAATGTGGACGGCTGGGAAAAATTTGCAAGAAGGCTTTACGACACCGTTACTAAAAATATATTTATCACGGGCTCAAACTCAAAGCTTCTAAGCAAAGAGATTGCAACATCTATAAGGGGCAGAACGATAACTTATGAGGTATATCCGCTGTCGTTTGCCGAATTCCTTAATTTTAACGGAATAGAAGCCGACTTATACCACTCTAAAAACAGGGCAAAAATAGCAAATCTTTTTGAACAATTCTTATTCCAAGGCGGCTTTATCGAGATTGCTGATACAAAAGATAAAACTTTACAGGTTAAAATATTGCAGGATTATTTCGATACCATGCTTTACAGGGACCTGATAGAAAGATTTAATATAACTAATATTCCGGCACTGAAATATTTTATAAAGAGAGTATTCGAGAATATAACAAATCCGCTTTCCGTTCACAAAATTTTCAACGAACTTAAAACCCAGGGATATAAAATCGGCAAAAATCTTCTTTACGAGTTTATGGAAGCCTCTTCTGCCATATATCTTTTCATAATCGAAAAAAAATACGCCCAATCCGTCCTCAAAGAAGAACTCGGAGAAAAAAAGGCTTATGTCATCGATAACGGACTTTTAAACGCGGTAACGTTTAAATTTTCCGCCGATTATGGAAAACTTCTTGAAAATCTTATGTTCCTTGAATTTCAAAAAAACGGGTATAGAACATTTTTCTATAAAGGCAAAAGGGAATGTGATTTTGTTTTATACGGCGACAGTGGCGAAAAAACGGCAATACAGGTATGCGCAGACCTCTCAGGCGCGGATGCAAGAAAAAGGGAAATAGAAGGGCTGGCGGAAGCCTGTAAAAGCCTTAAAATTAATACCGGGCATATTTTAACGCTTTCCCAAGAAGAAACGATAGCTTATGAAGGCTTGGCTGTTAAAGTCGAACCGGCATTTAAGTTTTTACTCCAAAATCTCCAATATAGCCCATCCGAATGGCAATAACTTTTCATTTGTTTTGGGGTTGCTTTCTTCAGATGCAAGCCAAATTCTAGTAGTATGTTCAAGATATTTAGGGGGCTCTCCATTTTTTTGATTGATTTTTATTTTTCTGACCCCTTCTACAGTAACCGCCTCCGCACCGGAATGCCTGCCTATGCGAACAAAGCATCCGCGATGAAATTCCCCTTTATACTTATTATTATAAATATCATAAGAACCCGAACTTGCGCCAAACTTTTTTAAAACTTTATCATTTTCTTTTATAAAATCATCTCTATAAAATGTATTCAACGCTTTTAAAATATTATCCAAATCGATTGGTTTTTTAATTTCTGGACTATCCTCGTGATTATTGATATTTATAACTCCCTCAAAAATACTACCTTCATTGATTATTTCAAGTATTTGAGATGGACCACGCGGAGCCTTTATTGGGTTTGGAATTTTCTTATTTTTAATAACCGCGTATAATATTTTTGTCTTAATATTTTTAACAGGAAGAAAATCTGAAATCTTTATCATGCTAAATGGGTCGGAATAAAAACTTCCACCCAATATATCTTCTTCCAACTTTTTATTTTTCTTTGCAAATATTTTCGCTTTTTCTTCATCAGTATCCAATATTTTTGCGGCGTCTGCCTTCCATGTCGAGAAATTATTATTTGTTCCATTTTTCGAAATCCAATTTAAATAACCGGTCCTAAAAGAACCTTTTAACGAGGAACCGGGGATATATGGAAGATTATTATTTGGATTGAATGCGGTTCTATTTATAACGAAGTTATTAATTTCATTACTTATATTTTTTTTATCGTTAGATTTTAACAAATTTAAAACCTTCTCGTAGTGTTTCGATAAAGCGCTAGAAATTTCAACATTTATGCCTTTAATCGAAGCCAATTTCTTTGATATAAATTCATAAATTTTTAAGATAGATTCAATGTCTCCTCTCGTTGATATTTCAGTAATTTTTTGTTTTTCTGAAGGGGAGAGCGATTTTATAAAATTTAACGGGTCAAAATTTATCAATATATTTTTATTTTTATCTATTACAAAATGCGTAGGTTCATAAACATCGTCGCATCCAATGTGAATAGGGGATAAAATATGAAGTCTTGCTTTTAATAATCTTCCGCGCATTTAAATTATACCTCCAACGGAATATATAAAGAATACCCCTGAAAAATTGTTTTAGGTTCAACTTTTGAAATACTCGTTACCGCCGTTCCAATATAGGGCTTATCAAAAATTTTTTTATCATTTCCATTTTCGGTTTCAGGCTTAAATATCCCACCCTCGTCAGCCATAATAATGGGATTTTTAAAAGGGTTGCTTGATTTAGCTAATACATCCCCATGTTTGCCAAATCTTGTAAAGGGAGTAAAATACATTTCGGAAAAAATATTTTTTTGCGGAACGCAAGGAGAAAGCGTATAACAAGCATTTGGTTTATCACTTCCCATATCCGCAAGATTAATCTCACTTTCTTCAGCAAGAGCAAACCTGCCCAACCCCGTTGAGGCATCCTTTCCAAAACCTAAACTCCCTATCCTTTCAAGCCCCTCCTTAACTTGGTCGATTTTAACCACAGTTTCGTCAATACCAATAAAAAGAGCCAATTCGACTTCGGGATAAAAGAATTCTTGTTCGACTGCGTAAGGAGCAAACCCTTCACCCCCTGTAGTACCAGTATTCCTATCAATTTTATTATGATATTGATTTATTGATGAGATAAATCCGCTTTCCACCGTTTTGTGCATTGTCATTTTATATTCTTCTGTTAACTCTTTTTGGGCCTTTTCATATAATTCCTTATCATTAATAAGCTCAAGGTCTTTAAAAAATTTAAATTTTTTACCTTCCTTTAAAAGCATCCATTTTTTATTTTTATATTCCTTTCTTTTGCTTATTTTTTCTTTTTTATCCCCTTCAATGTTAAATAGTTTGTCAACAGGTAAATTTGGCGTTTTTAAAGCGTAAGTATATTTACCGCCATTATCTAATGAAAATTTTGGAAACATCGATGAAAAAATAATAAACGGCGAATTGCTATAAGAGAATAAAATATCTTCTAAAGATTTTCCGATTAGCTTATCGTCATAAAAAATCTGCCAACAAAAGTGTCCAAAAATAGTATCGCCTTTCAATGGCGTTCCGAAGCCGCTTATTGGCTTAACAGTGATTTCATATATTTTCAAAATTAACTCTCCTTGGCTGATTGATTTAAATCTCTAAATGGGTCTAAAGATTTGAACCTCTCGTTTATTTTCATATCTTTAAAAGAAAAAGCAATTCTTCCATAGCCTCTGCTGCCACTGCCTCCCAATGTATCCATTTCAACAAGCTTTATACCGCAAAGAAGCACATCGAAAAGGCTTTCTTCGCCATTTTCTAAAATTCTAAATGCTATAAGAAAGTCAAACTGGGTTCCTTCAGGAACTCTCTCGATAAATCTTGGATGTTCGGCAGTACCCTTGATCCTATTAATAACATTTTCAGATTTTTGCTCCGTCAACAGCCAGCGATTTTCCTTAGCTTTATTTTTCCATACCTCATTGAGATAACAGTCGGAAAAATATGCCCTCGTGGGACCAAAAGCAGTTTCATCTTTAATATCATCGCCGCTCGAACCAAAAATTTTCAAGATTGCTTTGCATTTATTTTTTAGTTTTTCTTTTTCATCCTCTACCTTGTCTACCTTGCCTATTGTAGAATTTGAAACGACATTTCCTTCTGTTATTGCCATTAGGCCGCTTTCCATTTCAAGCATTGACCTGACCTTGCCTTTCAGTGAAGAGCCAGGTATATACGGTTCAAGTGTGTGAATATGTTTAATAACCGGGCTGTCTATGCCTCCTATGTGCATCTCGGTATCGCCTGAACCTATATGAAGGCCGCTTTTTAATGTAATCGTTCCCTCAAGTTTTTTAATTTCCGCAAGTCTCAGTTCCATATTATTCCTCCTGTTTTATTTTTCATAATAGAATTTATAATAACCTATAAATGATTCAAATAATCCGACAAATGCGCTAAAATCATCCTTATCTTTTATTTGCGATAAAGATTCCGATATAAATTGTTTAAATGTATCTGAAACTAGTTTTCTTCCAACCGCGTATGCTGCCTTCGCATTTAACATTTTTAAATAAGGTAAAATATTATTGAATTCGTCTGGATTTGTTTCTATGATGCTATTAAATCTTATAACCTCGTCATAAAATTTTCGAATCTGTGTAGGCTTATTATTCTTATCTTTCCCACTGGAATCTTTAACTGTTTTAGCCCAATCTTCAGCGATTGAAGAAAATAACTCAGGTTCAAGTAACTTTTTACTCTTATCCTTCCAAAATTTTATTACCATAATTTTACCTCCTATCTTCTCTGGTTATATATAATTTGCCACAACGATATTTTCATTGCGCCAACGTACTTTTCTATCCATTCAGCTGATTCACTGACATCTTGAATTGCTTCATCGCGTTCTCTGCCGCCAAGATCTTTGCCTATATTTCTTATAAGATTATATTTAAATTTGGCTCTCCACTGAAGGCATTCTATATCTTCCATATTAAACCTATCAAGTTTCTTTAACTCTTTTTCCTGCCTTGCCAATTCTATAAAATTATTAAATCTGAACAACATTGATTTATTGATAAATTTGCGCTCCAACCATTCTTTCATCTTAAATTTTATTTCTTTAAGTTTTTTAAATTCATCCCATTTTACAGATTCTCCAAATAAGGTCAATGAATTTCTATTATTTTCTTTTGATTTTTTTAATGCGTTCTCTGCTGTTTCACTGAAAGATAAAACAGGCATATCAGGTTTATTAATACTTATTCCTGCAGAAATTGTTATGTCCTGATTTTCGCAAACATATTCTTTAAATTTATCGTTCAAAAACGAAGCGAAATTAATTATTATATTCCACGGGCCGATAAGAAAAAGGTCGTCTCCGCCGGCAAAAACGGTATAAATATTTTTAAATTCTGCATGCGAACCTAAAATATAAGGCAAATAAACCGAAAAAAAATAGTTCAACTGCCTACTCATCGTTGCGGTGCGGGATAGATTATTGTGTTGAAGCCCGCATGTAAAAATAAGGGCAAGATTGTCCACATCGGCTTTAAGACATCCCAAAGCTTCTATACCTGTAAATTTATCTGGTTTACCGGTTACCTGAAGCGATTTTTTGGCTAAATGCAAAAACGTCTTCGGATCACCCTCGTTTATATAATCTATCAGCTCTAATTTTTTCTTTTCTGTTTTTTCTCCTGTGAGAAGGCGTGAATCTTGATTATCTTCTTCCTCATATTTTGGCGTGTAACCGTTAATAAATTTTGCGGTTATTTTTTTGGAAATATTTCCATTTATAGCGCCTGATATATTCCAATATTTAATAAGCGAACCTTCCTTCGATAACTCATTTAAATCCCCTGATACATCAAAAGATAGCTGGTAGCCGTCAAAAATAGGTTCTTTTAATTTCTGTCCATGAATATTTGCATCTATAGTTGTGATAGCAATTTTATCCGACTTCACAAGATTTGTTCCTATGTAAATATGGTCCCTGCAAATCTTACATGCCGATTTTTCTTCCCCTAATAGGGGGTCTTTTTCTACTTCTCGCTGCGACGGTCTTTTGCCACAAAAAGGACACAATTTCTTATTTAAATCGTTGTTAAACCCATCAAGATAATTTTCTACTGCTCCTCCAAATTTATCTAAGTCAATTTTTGTTAATTTTCTAATTTCGGATTTTTTTGAAAGATTTTCCATCAAATTGTTAAAACTTTTATTTTCAACCTCAAAATCATTATAAGAAGCTTTTACGCGAGATATACCAAATGTCGATTCTCCAAAAAAATTTTTAATAAGCCATTTATTTATCTTTTTTTCTACCTCTTCAATAGCTTTTAATGCGTTTTCAGTATTAGGAGCAATTATAGTAAACTTTCCGGCGGCGTTTAAAACAACTGAAGAAATAGTAAGTCCAATTTTTCTACAGAGCATATCTGCGGCTAATTCCGAAATAAGCGATACAGCAAACGACCTTCCTCTCAATAATTTTGCGGCGGCTTTGCCGGTACATCCTCCTTCGGAAAATATAAAATCTTGGATTCCGTAAAAATCACCGGTAACCATCAAAAATTTTTTATCCTCATAATCATCCTTAATTTTTTCTATTTCCAGTGTATTATTATTATCCACATGGTATAAATATATAGCCGATGCAAGAGCGGCAGTCATCCTAGAATGGTCGTATAACGAAATATCCGGTATAACCCTGCCTACTGTAGCCGCGGGAATATTGGAAGCATAAATCATAAACAGGCTGTCAAAATGCTCTAACCAAATATGTATATTTTGTTTATGCTTTAACTTTTCTAATGAAGCAACAAAATTAAAGAAAAGATTGCTATATTCTTTGTTAGACATATCATCTTTGGAATCGGTATGTTTTACGGGAAATATCGTTTCCGGCGCAAGTTCTTTTAAAGGGTATCTATAATCATATTTCTCAAGATTATCCTTCCATTTGTCTTTTAAATTGATTCCTTCAAAAATAGTCAACAGCCTGGTTTTTTTATAATCTCTAACCGCTATCTCATTATTATAATCCTCAAATTCTTGACGGTCGAAGCCGCTGCTTATCCTGTCAGCCATTGCGATTATCCACTGCATTGGCGTTTCCGGTTTATGATGTCCGGCGGCAAGATTCATAAATGGATCGCCAAGTCCCCATTTTTCTTTATTAAATTGCTCCGGTAAAATTTTTTCCAAATGGTCTATAAATGCCGCAGTATAAACAGCGTGTTTGTGAGTATATTTGTCTTTAAAATGCGGTGAATATAAATCCATATTGTCATTTATAAATTTTTCATCCGGGAAAAAACCGGGTATTTTTTCTTCATTCTCAGTTGCTCTTTTATTTTTATCATGCGCCCTTTCGGCAAACTTTCCTATATCATGCAAATAACCCGCTAATGCAATCTTATAAATAATCTCATCCATTACGTTTACACCCTTTTGAATTATAAAATATTTTCTATATCACAACATCACGCAAACCTTTCCAAAAACTCATTCTTAAACCTGTCCTCGTTTAAAAGCATTTCTTTATCGTCAACAATACCGATAGAGAATGCTTCCGCCCTTTTTTTATGTTCTTCATTTCCTGATAGGACATTCGGCAAAAATAGAAAACTTTTTGCGGTCAAGCCAAAACTTTTTTTTAATGCCGACTGCTTATATAAAACTTCCTGAAGGATGATGCCGCCCCCTTCACTTTTTAGGCCGGTCTTGCATTCGATAATATTTATTTTATTTTTATATATAAAAATGACATCTAATTCGTTATGCACGGCTTTCCCAGAAAGACTTTTATCCTCTATTTTCAAATTCAAACGAATTTGTTTCTCGTTAAGTTTCAACCCTCGTTTTATTAAAAAATATACGTACTCCTCGAACCAGCCGCCCCTTAAATAGTGTATTGTTGCCTTATTAGACTCAGAATTCCCGAAGGTTTTCTGAAAAAGCCCGCTGATATTTTGATTATTCGATAATTCCTCAGGCAATTTATTGTGTTTGTTAAAAAATCTGCTGTTATTTTTCTCGCTTAAGCCTGCATGTAAAGCATTTATTGCATTTTTTTCCGTCTCAAAAGTATTCGCATAAAATTCCTGTGTTTTTTCAAACTCCATAAGAGGAATTTTTCCCACTTTTTCCTGCTCGATAGAATATGCCGTCAAATATTCTTTCAAGTTGCAGTGGTAGCTATCAACACAATTTCTTTGTTCCGAAGGAAAAACCATATCGAATTTATCGTTACCTACATTCAAATAATACATACTAATATTGTTTTGGTTTTGCAGGCTTTTTTCTTTAAAAAATTCATAGGCGGCTAAGGACATAATCTTATTTCCGCCGGTAATGTTTACAAGAATTTCACCGCTTCTATCAAAAATGCCGTATTTGGAAAGCTCATTTTGAATTTCGGAGATGCTCCATTCCGAAACGATTATTCTAATATCTTCTACGCTTTCTTCGCTGTTCACCCCAATGCTCTTTAATATCCAGTCCGTCCTTTGTTTTTTTTCCATCCCTTCGGTGGTGATAAAAACCAATCTTTCGGCATCGCCGTTGGCTTTAATAAACATCACGTTTGGTATAGTCTGGTCCGATACCAAGGATACGATGGTCTTACCCATTTGCGTGCACCTCCACTTTTCCCAATCCGAAACTTGCGTTTTTACCTATATGGAATAATTCCGCCGCTTTTAAAAACGCCAGTTCCTTGCTTGAAAAAGCCCCTTTTACAACGGCTTTTCCCATAAGACCACCCATTTGCATGCTTTGCTTCTGCCTTGCGGAATATCTCGAATAATCAGTCCATTTTAACCGGCTTAAGAATTCCTTGCCGTTTGAGGCGCTTTCTATAAAACCAAGCGAATCTGCTGTTACACTGCGGCTTGGGAAACTTCCGTTCCCGAAAAGATTATCTAGTATATCGACCCTCCGAACCGCGCCGTAAAGAATATCTTTATAAGTTATATTAGAAACTAACTTGCCGTTATGCTTTATTCTTAGGGGCGATAAAAAGGCTAACTCGACCTCTTTTATCCTTTCGTTTTTATTTTCCGCCAAAGCGCTCCCGTCCCAATCCCAAATTAGCGGGCTGACATTTTCGCAGTAATCGTCTTTCCTGTTAAGCACCGACTTTCCCTGGCACAAAACGCTTTCCACATCAAAATGAATCCTGTCCCTCAAAATACCGGATTTGCCGATATTAATCATCGTAAGAAGAATATAGGGAAAATAATTAACGGCAGTACCGATTAAAACAATATCTATATTAATCCGCTCCGTCTTCAAGCCGGTAAGAGCATCGGAATATACCAGATACGGATGGGAAGCCCTGTCCCTACCTTTTATAATTCCGTTATTCTTGTCTATGGGGGTTTCAAATACCGAGGAATAAATGCAGGTTTTATTTAAAATACACGAATCGCACTCGGAGCTCCTTAGGATGCAGGTTAATCTTTTCAGCTGAAATCCTATATTGTTGCGGAAAATGAACGAGGCAGGAGACCTGAAGGCAATTCCCTTTTCGAACCTCAAATCAAATGTGTATTTGTTATATTGAAACATATATGCCTCAATGTTTTGCTACCGTTACCTCATACATCTCGTTCCTATACCTTACCTCGTGAAAATTATGCACGACGGCGTGAAAGGCCGTTAAATAAACAGGAATCGCGGTGGCCCCCGTCAGTATTATCAGGTCGGCGAAACCTGCGGGGGGGGTTTTTATCGTTCCTGCCGCCGCTTGCCTTGGCTTCGGCCTTCGCCTTTTTAATATACCCCGCTATATTTTCGCCGATTAAATTAAGATTGTCCTGATTCAGCTCGAAGGATTTTTTGCCGCCGTAACTTTCTATTTTAACTCCGGCGTAAATCTCTTTATTTTCTAAACTTAAATCCAGCTCCATTTTAAAATATCAGGGTTTTCCGCTTAATTGTTTATTCTTCAATTTATTTAATTTAAGTAATTTGAATGGTTTGCGGGGCGCATGCTTCACGCTCAGGCCTTCTTTATTTTCGATTAAATCGCATTGTCCGCTTAATGTCAAGGAAATTCGTGAAACCCAAATACCGATTTAGGATTTTATTTTCTGGGTTAATGCTTCGCTTTCGCACTGCATGCTCATGAAGTCCTTATCAGGATTTGGGCTAAAATTGCCGAGAGAAATAGTTAAAACGGCTTAAAAGTTACAATAACACCGGATTCCCACCGACGCATATAAAAACAATATTTCCGAAACATTGTTTTTATATGCGTTCCGTTAAATCTTCCCGCATAAATGTTATGCCGTTCATAAAATTAGGCTACATAGGATATACATACGATGTTACTTACTCATATTCCGGGCCGTACGGAAACCTTTATGAATCGGGCGTATCTCCTGTTTCAAGTGAGGGTGGTTTATTATACGGGGCCGGCATCGCATTGTCCTATTCGAACGCCCCGTAAATTTTATACCCGCAAAATTTACAATTTCCGTTAATAACGCTATTTTCCAAAATGCTATATCCCCGCCTTTTTATCAGAAGTTTTTTGCACGAAGGGCAAACGGTGTCTTCATAGCCGTCCAACCTTATATTGCCCGCATAAATATATTTAAGCCCCGCATCCTTGCCGATATTATAAGCATTTATAATACTTTCTTGCTGTGTAACCTGTCCGTCTTTCATTTTATAAAGCGGAAAAAATCTTGAT
>JAJYQZ010000180.1 GCA_021794335.1 bacterium | reverse complement strand
AAACGCTTGTAGAGGCGGGTTATCAGGAGGAAAGCGCATATTTTGAGTGTATCCATGAGATGAAGCTTATCGTGGACCTTATATATGAAGGCGGTATCGCAAACATGAGATACTCGATTAGCAATACGGCTCAATATGGGGATTTGACAAGAGGACCAAGAATTGTGAACGAAAATGTAAAATCCGAAATGAAAAGGGTGCTCGAAGAAATCAGATCTGGAAGATTTGCGACGGAATGGATGCTCGAAAATAAAGCCGAGAAGCCGACATTCAATGCCTTAACGAGGAATGGCGAAGAACATCAGTTAGAAAGGGTTGGAAAAAGATTAAGGTCTTTAATGCCGTGGATTACTAAAAATAAACTGGTTGACAAATCCAAAAATTAAAAATTAATTGAATTATAAAGGGTAATCAATCATTGAAATATATAGCAAAAGAAGGGATTGGTTTTATAATAGTTTCCCTGTCCGTTTCTTTTGTTTCTTTTATTTTATATTTTTATATCGGCGATAAAACATTAAAATATGTTTTTTTATCCCTATCCCTTATATTTTTAATATTTTTTATTTTTAATATATATTTTTTTAGAGACCCCGAGCGCAAAACTACTTTAAAAGAAGACGAAATTGTCTGCCCTGCCGACGGCAGGGTTATTTTCATGCAAAGGGTCTTTGACGATAGGTTTTTAAAACGGGAGGCCGTAAAGATAAGCATTTTTATGTCGCTTTTTAATGTTCATGTAAACAGGGCGCCGATAAACGGAAAGGTTGAAAAGATCATATATAATAAGGGAAGATTCTTTTCCGCTAATCTTGATAAGGCATCTTTAGAAAATGAATTTAACGGGATTATTTTAAATTCGAATATTAGCGGCAGAAGAATTGCAAAAATCGCATTTGTCCAGATAGCGGGTCTTGTTGCAAGAAGGATAGTTTGTACAATTAGAGAAGGGGACGAAATAGCCGCGGGAGCAAGGTTTGGTTTGATTAAATATGGTTCGAGGTTAGATTTGTACCTTCCCTTAGATTTTAAAAGTTATGTCAGGATTAACGACAGGGTTTTTTCGGGGAAGACGGTTCTGGGAAGATTATTATGATAAATCCGGCATATTGCATTGATCATCTTTAATTTTGCAATAGAAAATATTTAAATGTTTCTTTTATATGTAAATTCTGGATTCCCGCTTTCGCGGGAATGACACCTTTTGGGTTAAAACCTCAATCCCTGCATTGTCATTCCCGCGAAAGCGGGAATCCAGAAAATAAATTTCTATTGCAGGATTAAGGATCATTAATTATTTATGAATTATGGATATAGATGCAAATAAGAAACTAAAGACAAAAAGCATAAAGGCTCCCCGTAATGCCGCCGCCGATATTTACAAAGACAGCATGACAAAAGGGGTTTTTTTGCTGCCCAATCTCTTAACGAGCCTTTCTCTTTTTTCAGGTTTTTACTCGATTATAAACTCCATTAACGGAAAATTTTATATCGCCGGATGGCTTATAGTCGTATCGATTTTTTTAGACGGAATCGATGGGAAAGTTGCAAGGCTCACAAATTCAAGCTCTAAGTTCGGCATAGAATATGATTCCTTATCAGACTTAATAGCATTCGGGGTTGCCCCATCCATATTATTGTTTAAGTGGCAGCTTTTTATCTATGGAAGACTCGGCTGGGCATCTATTTTTGTATATCTTTTAGGTGCGGCGCTTAGACTCGCCAGGTTTAATGTTCAGGTAAATTCCGTGGAATACAATAAATTTAGCGGGCTTCCTTCCCCTGCTGCCGCAGGCATGGTTGTTTCATCGATATTTTTTATGGCGGACATTTCTCTAAATTTTGCCGTAATAAGTACGGTTATGATTGCCTTAATGATAATTACAGGTTTATTAATGATAAGTAATATTAAGTATTTTGCTATGAAAGATTTATCTGTTTTTAAAAGAAGGCCGTTCGAGATTCTGGTTTTGCTTTCCTTATTAATTATAATAATCATAGTAAAACCAATCGAGGCCTTTTTTGTAATCTTTTTCCTCTATACCTTCGTTTCGCCCCTATTGTATTTTTATATCGATAATGTTAAGATGAAGAGTAATAAAAAGATAGGATAAATAAGCTTGCGGGAACTATTTATGGATAACGGACATATTAAGAAAATAAAGATATTCGACACAACCTTAAGGGATGGGGAACAATCCCCCGGCGCAAGCATGAATACATCCGAAAAGTTAAATTTAGCGCGCCAGCTTGCCCGCCTTGGAGTTGATGTTATTGAAGCCGGATTTCCCATAGCTTCCGAGGGCGACTTCGAAGCCGTCAAAGCAATAGCCCAAGAGATAAAAGGCGTTGAAATTGCGGGTCTTGCAAGAGCTAATGAAAAAGATATTTACAGGGCTTATTCTGCCGTAAAATATTCCGAAAAACCGGTTATCCATACCTTTATCGCAACTTCCGATATACACCTTAAACATAAGCTTAAAATGTCGCGCGAGGATTTATATGAAAAAGCCGTCTCTATGGTTAAATATGCAAAATCGTTCGTAGAAAGCATCGAATTTTCCGCGGAAGATGCCACAAGAACCGATATGAATTTCTTATGCGAAGTAATAGAAGGGGTTATAGCCGCCGGCGCCACGACCGTGAATATTCCAGATACTGTCGGTTTTGCGACCCCTTTCGAATTCTATGATTTTATAAAAAATATACGGGAAAGGGTTAAGGGCATAAAAAATATTATATTAAGCGTTCACTGCCATAACGATCTCGGCCTCGGTGTTGCAAATTCCCTTGCCGCGATTCAGGCGGGAGTGGGTCAGGTAGAATGTACGATAAACGGCATAGGGGAGCGCGCCGGCAATGCCGCATTGGAAGAAATAGTCATGGCGCTTGATGTCAGGAAGGATATTTATAATGTCGCCACCAATATAAACACTGCGGAGATATACCGCTCTTCCCAGCTTTTAACTCATATTACGGGAATATCTGTTCAACCGAATAAGGCTATCGTCGGGAAAAACGCTTTTGCCCATGAGGCGGGTATTCATCAGGACGGCGTATTAAAGGAAAAGACGACATACGAGATAATGACTCCCGAAAGAGTGGGCAGGCAGTCAGAGGGTTTAGTTCTGGGCAAGCATTCGGGAAAGCATGCTTTTAAGGAAAAATTAGAATCCTTAGGATACTTATTAAACGATAAAGAAATAGAGGATGCCTTTGTTAAATTTAAAGCGCTGTCGGATAGAAAAAAAGAAATCTATGACGAAGATATCGATTCGCTTGTCGCAAAATCCCATCCATTCGAAAAGTATGAACTTAAATATGTCAATGTCGTTTGCGGCGACACGGTTACACCCCTTTCGATGGTCAAGGTTATGGTGAACGGGGAATTGAAGCATAACTCTTCTTGCGGCAATGGTCCTGTCGATGCCGTTATTAACGCTGTCGAAAAAATTGTTAATTCCAAAGCCCGGGTTATAGGATACGAGGTTAAATCCATTAGGGGAACTACCGAAGCTCAAGGGGATGTTTCTATTACCATAGAGGAAAACGGGACCAATATAACGGGAAGAAGCGCTCATACCGATATTGTGGTCGCCAGCGCGAAGG
>JAJYQZ010000310.1 GCA_021794335.1 bacterium | reverse complement strand
CGATATATCCCATATATTCCAAAGTGGCAAGAAGCCTGAAAATCTTATTTTTATGAAGTTTTAGAATTTTACTGAGTTCGCTTACGCCAAGCTCCGGCTTTTCGCCTTTAAAAGCCTCTAAAAGGTCAAGGGAATTTAAAACCGTTTTAATAAGGTAATTAGTTTTATCTTTTTTTTTGCCGGCGGATTCCTTTTTATTTTTAGTCTGCATTTTTGCACCTTTAATTTTAAAATTATAATTCAATTTCAACTTTAAATTAATTTTACATAAATAAAAAGTAAAATGCAATTTTAAAGATAAAAATTTGGAGTATAATTAATTATAAGAACGCCGTTTTAATATAAAAATATTTTAAATGAACATAAAAACATTAAAATTCAAAATTTTATCGCTTCCCCTTGTTTTCTTGTCATTAAAAATGGACATTAAAAATCCAGATAAATATATTTAACCGAAAAGTATCTGAAAGCAGGCGATGAATTTTACGAATTCGCAGAGGCGATTGCGGTTTTAAATAATACTATCATTAAAAAGCAGGAAGAAAATAATCTTGTTATCGCCCATCTCGAGAATTCTAAGCCGGAAGGCAAAAGCATAAAAAATAAAGGAGACCTCCACAATATTTTAATCGCCTTCTAAAGATTGCGGACAATAATTTATACAGAGCCAAAATCACTGGAAGAGACAAGGTGGAGTGATATAACGGTTGCATATAGAGAAGGAGAATAAATAAAATGAAAGCTATAAGACTTTTTAATAAAGAGAATGAATATACGCAGTGCCTTATTTGCGCCCATAAGTGCAGGATTAAGGACGGCAAATTAGGAGTATGCAAAACCATTACAAATAAAGGCGGGGTTCTGTATAGTATAAATTACGGAATTTTAGTAGCCCAAAGCATTGACCCTATAGAAAAAAAGCCGCTTTTTCATTTTATGCCGGGTACTTTTTCATATTCCATCGCTTCGCCCGGGTGTAATTTCAGGTGCTTAGGATGCCAAAATGCCGATATATCGCAGAGTTACCGGGACGAAAATTACGAGGGTTACCTCGAATATTTTAAGGGATTAAAACAAACGCCGCCGGAAGAAGTCGTAGAAAACGCTTTAAAAGCAAACTGCCGGTCTATTTCATATACTTACACCGACCCGGCGGTTTTCTTCGATTACAGCTTAGACGTTATGGAGCTTGCGCACAAGAAAGGCTTAAAAAATGTTTTCGTTACAAACGGCTATTATACGGAAGAATCGATAAATGCCGCTAAAGGGCTTTTGGATGCGGCAAACGTCGATATAAAATTTTTTAACGACGCAAGTTATAGAAAAATATGCGGGGGAAGGCTCGAGCCTGTCCTGGAAACGGTAAAGCTGTTTTATAAAAACGGCGTTCATTTAGAACTGACCACCCTTTTAATAGACGAATATAATAACAACGACGAAGAAATTAAAAAAATAGCGGATTTTATCGTCTCCGTAGATTCAAGCCTGCCGTGGCATATTTCGCGGTTTTTTCCTTTGTATAAGATGCAGGACGGACATATTACGGCGGAAAAAACCATAGTAAACGCCTATAACATCGGAAAGGAGGCGGGATTGAAATATATTTACGCGGGAAATATCCGGTTGGAAGGCTATGAAGATACGCGCTGTCCGTCATGCGGGAAACTTTTAATAAAGAGGCAGGGTTATAATATTCTGGAAAATAACGTAATTAAAGGGGCAGGCGGAGCGGCCGAAGGCATATGCAAGTTCTGCGGATATAAAATTTACGGGGTTTTTTAAAATTTTCTTGAATTGAAGCGGCGCAATATTATATAATCATAAATCAAGTTATTCATTCCATTCATTGGGGGATCGTCTAGCGGCAGGACCTGGGACTCTGACTCCCATTACGGAGGTTCGAATCCTTCTCCCCCAGCCATTTAAAAACCGCAGTAAATAAGGCATTTCAGACAATATCCTAATCTTGACATAATTTCTAAAATTTACTAAAATTAAGGTAAATTTAATTAATTTTGGATACAAAAACGGATACATAGGATACAGTATGAATATTTATAAAAGAGGGCAGGTTTACTGGTGCAAATTCAGGATAGATAATAAATTATACCAATATTCATGCAAGACTAAAGATAAACCGGTGGCAAGTGAAATTGCGGCGGCTATTTATGCCGATACAATACGGGATAGATTTAATATTCCGATTAAAAATAAAGCTGTATATAATTTTAAAGAAGTTTTTACGGAATATACAAAGCAGAGAAAAGAGAAAATCAGAGAAAGAACCGCATCAAATCATTTTCTGCCCATTCTATCTAATAAAGAGATTATAAATATTACGCCTATTGATATTAAAAATTATCAGTTCCAAAGAAAACTTGAAATAATAAGCTTAGAAAAAAATATAGGCAAGAGAGAATCAGAAATTAATTTTAGGTCGGTAAATTATGAGATAGCTATCCTGCGTAATTTCTTTAATTACTGCATAGAGAAAGAGATTATTGATAAGAACCCTGCCTCAGGTATTAAGAAACTAAACGAATTATCCCGCCTTAAAACTTTAAGCAACGAAGATATAGATAAACTTATTGCCGGAGCGACGAATAAGCTGACAAAAGATTTAATAACTTTTCTGATTTATACCGGCTGTCGTAAAGGCGAGGCTTTAAATCTTAAATGGGACGACGTAGATTTGCAAAACGACGTAATTGCAATTAAAGGCACAAAAACTAAATTTGACCGATATATTCCCATTTCAAAGCCGTTAAAGGCTATTTTGGTCGGCATTCAAAGAAATCAGGATGGTTTATATATATTTGAGAGGAACGGGACTAAATTAACCGATTTTAAACATTCTTTTCATACGGCGTGTCGCAAAGCCGGACTTAAGGATTTAAGAATTCATGATTTACGCCATGTCTTTGCGAGTAAAATGGTAATGAACGGAACGTCGCTTTATATAACGGGGGAGCTGTTGGGCCACAGAACGACTCAGATGACAAAGCGCTATTCGCATTTAGTCCCGGATACGCTTAAAAAAGCCGTTGACGATGTTTGGGGCAAAAAGAAATAAGTTCCTTTAATTTATTTGCATATTTTCTGAAAATAGGTATATAATATTTATATATTAAGAATAATTTATTAATATATAAATCAAATGAAATTTAAGACCCAGATGCGGAGGCGATATAAATGGAAACGTTAATAGTAGGAGAAAGGGGACAAATTACTATCCCGAGCAATTTAAGAAAAAAATATAATATAAAAAGCAAACAGCCTATTATACTCGAAGAAAGAAACGGGGAACTCGTCATAAAACCAGCATATGCTATACCCTTAAAAAAATTAAAACAGGCTGCAAGAACATTTGACGATGATTTTGTAAAAGAACTTATAGAAGAAGATGTATTAAAAAAAGACGAAAAGGCTAAAATCTTAAAGAAATGGAAAAATTAAAGGTTTTTCTGGATAGCAACGTCGTATTTTCCGCCGCTTATTCAGAAAAAGGAAAATCCCGCTCATATCTTTTCTTCGAGCTTCAAAATCTCAATATTATCAAAATTTATATATCAAATCTCGTTAAGTTTGAGTCGATTCACAACATAAAGATAAAGAAACCGGAAAAAT
>JAJYQZ010000206.1 GCA_021794335.1 bacterium | reverse complement strand
TCCGAGGCAAGAAATATCGGGGCTAATGTTTCGAGGGGCGATGTTTTCCTGTTTTTAGATGCCGATACGCTTTTAAACGACGGTTTTATTAAACGGCTTGACGGCTTTAAGGGGAAAAATAATTTTATCGGAACATCAAGGCTTTTGCCCGATATTAATACTTTAAAGGCAAGGATTTTTATGTTTGGCAACAATATCGCCCATATAATTTCAAAAACATCTATGGCTTTGATATTTTGCCACAGGGATGTTTATAAAGAAGCGGGCGGGTTCGATGAGAGTATGACTGCGGGAGAAGACCTTAAGTTTATAAGCATTGCGTTAAAAAGCGGGGCAAAGTTTAAATATTTGGGAGATATAAGCGCGATAACCTCAATGAGGCGGTTCGAGACAAACGGCTATATCAGGACTGCGCTGGAATGGATGGGGGGTTATTTCTTTAAACCGCCGGAGCATTACGATGTAGTGAGGTAGAGATGCGGGCGGGGGTGAGATACGGAGGCGGACGATTTTAAAAATATGCAGGCGGGAGCAAGAGAATAAATAAATCTGTCCCCTTTTCTTCACATGTTTATTATATTCAGCCATTCGATTCTCGAAAAATGCTTTTTATCGAGGGTCAATATATCGGCTATATTATGTTCCTTCATAAAAAATGCATTATAAGCATCCACGAAATCAATGTTTTTATGCAAATAATAATTTAATGCGTCAAGAATTATGTCGGAATCTTTTATTTCAAGTCCTTTTGTGTTCATAATCTTTAAAACCGCCGTCTCTATATCTTTTTTAGGTTTATCGTAATACGAGTCTAAAACAAATATAATTTCTATGATTACAAGCGAACTGGTAATTAATAAAATCTTTCCGGAAGAGGCCTTTTTAAATACATCTTCAATCTTGTCGGAAATAGAAACATCATCGTTTATTAAATATCTTAAAAAAATGTTTGTATCAACGAAAATCTTTTTATTCATTGTCTATATCTATAGAAGGGTCCTTGATAATTTTTTTAGCAATTGATTTTCTTATTATTTTTCTAATATTTTCCAAATTTTCGGATTTTTTTAAAGGCCTTAATGTGCCCCTAAGGTCAAAAATATCCCCTTTTACACGCTTTACGATAATATCGCCGTCTTTTTTAAAAAACATTACCCTGTCATTCCCTTTAACCCCTAAAATATCCCTTATCTCTTTAGGTATAGTAACCTGACCCTTCTTTGTTAATGTACTGATAGGCATATAAAATTTCTCCTGCTATAATATTTAATACTTACTTATTAAGTTTAGCATTACTTTTAGAATAAATCAAACAAATTTTCGATTTATCAATAGAATTTTCAAGGAAACAAATTTTTTAGAAAAACTTTGTGCCGTTTTAGCCATATAGAAATACGGGCGGCACATTATGTTCATACCTTAAGAAATATCAATCGGGATTGGTGAAATTCTTTTACGGATAGCGTTTAATAAAACTGCAAACAAAGACTCCCGACGGCGTCGTCAAACGCAGTCGGGAGTGAAGATACGGAGGCGGACGCTTATAAAAGCCATTGGCTTTTCTTTTATGTCCGCCGAAGTGAATAAATAAATCTGACACCTTTATTAGTCCTTTGACGGTGCCGACCCAATTTGTTTACTTCTCTACAGAAGGTGGAATTTACTCTACCGATAACAACGTTAATAACTTTTGCAATACTTCGTTTAAAGCTGATTCAGGCAGCCTGCATATCAATTCGGCTTGTCTTGCTTTCCAATCCAAGCTTTTTATCTGGTCGGAGAGGATAACCCCGCTTATTTTCATTTTCGGCGGGATTAATACTTCAAAAGGATAACCTTTAATCTGACTTGTAATGGGACACAGTATAGCCAATCCTACTTTTCCGTTATATGCCGCAGGCGATAAAACTAACGCCGGTCTTCGTCCCGCATGTTCGCGGCCGACTTGTGGATTAAATGTGAGCCAAATAATATCGCCTCTTTTGGGTATATAATGCATAATATTTCACTTTACCAGACTTCATTTCCGCAGGCTTCGCCTGTATCCGTTTCAGAGTGGATATTATTTTCGGTAACGCCGGATAAAAGCTGTTTTAATGAATATTTAGGAATATTAACGGGTTTTACGATAATTTGATTACCCTTGAGCGAAAGTTCTATAACGGAATCTTTTTCTATCCGCACCTCCGACGCAAAAGCTTTTGGTATCCTTATAGCAAAGCTATTGCCCCATTTTTGAATTTTAGTCAACATATATATCACCTTTTTTATATTAGTATCTACAATAAGGATACATTATTTTTTATTATCTGTCAAGTTTTATAGATAATTATGTTAATAACTATTAAAATATCTATCTATAAATAATAACTTTTAATTTGCCTATTCCTTAACTAAAAATAATAAAAAATAATAAAATAGCGGATAACACCCAAACCATTAATAAGAAGGTTATCCGCTATGATAATTATATCAGATTATTCTGATAAAGGAGTAGATAAGGCTATGTTGGTAAGAACTGTCATTTTAAGAACTATTGCAGGAATTTACAACTGGATACAGGCAGCCGAGATACTTGGCTACAGTCCAAGGCACATGTCAAGGATTAAAATAAAGAAATAAATAGAAATAAATAAATCCTTAATTTTGCAATAGAAAATATTTAGATGTTTCTTTTATATGTAAATACTGGATTCCCGCTTTCGCGGGAATGACGATAAGGGAATTTAAACTTTAACCCAACGGGTGTCATTCCCGCGAAAGCGGGAATCCAGAAAATTAAACTTCTATTGCAAAATTAAGGTAAATCAGACACCTTTATTGTGACGCCTTTATCCGATCCTTTTATGTTTACGCGAACATTAATCGCGATCCTTTAGGCTCGGGCACAGTATCGCCAAACTCTTTAGCCGTATTAATCCATAGGTCTATAGCTTCTTTTGCGTTGTCAACAGCTTCGTTATAAGTGTTTCCATGCGCCGCGCAGCCCGGCAATTCAGGCACCTCGGCGATATACACGTTATCACGGTCATCCCAATAAATAATAATCTCATATTTATACATTATAAATCACCCCTCAGGTTATATTTCAAAATTATATTTCCAACTTGACGAACTTGATAGGACTTGGCTTTACTGCCGTCCCGTTGCAAGTTAACTTTTTGCATTATAACATAAAGCAAAAAAAAATTAAAAATGAATAACATCCAATTACTTTATTGTGATTTAATTGAATTTCAGAACTATAAAGGATTATAAAAAACTCCCGCCGGCGTCGTCAAACGCAGTCGAGAGTGAAGATACGGAGGCGGGGATACTACCTTTATTTTCTCGTATTTAAATATTTCTAATTCTAATTTTTTTGGGGGTTATAACTGTAAATTTATTAAACAATGACGTCCCATGTTTATTTAAAGTTTTAATTATTGCGGGTATTATTTCAAACAGCTCCCATGATTTATATCGCAGGTATATAACGCCCTTAGTTTTTTCTTTATGTGCTAATATAGAACATGTTCTTTAAACTACTTTAATAGCTCCTTAATCCTATAGAGGAAAGATATATCAATATAGGAAAATTTAATGGAAAAATTTGGACAGTTATTTCGGACATATTAGCTCTTTCCTTTAAAAATTAGAG
>JAJYQZ010000037.1 GCA_021794335.1 bacterium | reverse complement strand
GAAGAAGAATTAATATCCTGTCTAAAGTTATCCTTTTATTTAAGGAAAAAAGAAGGAAATTATTTATATCTATAAAAGAACTCTGCATTTTATCCCTGTTTATCCTGAATATAGACGTTATAAAAAAAGCCATCGGATATAAAATTTTTACGAGTATATATCTGGCGGGATAAATTAGGACGGATTTACTTTTTTTATTTTGCTTACCCGCAAGTCCGAGAAAAAAAATTAAAATAACCAATAATAAAACCGCGTCTAACAATAAAAATATATACATGGGCAGGTCGGGGCTGAGTTTTTCCAACCCTCCGGATATAATCCAGAAAAGAAACGACGATACGGCCAAAATTACTAAAATAGACGCCGATATTATTTTTAAAAAATAAATATGCTCTTTTTTTAACGGCATTCTTCACCCTGTTTTAACCTGAATCCGTTAATGAAATCGTTATAATCCATAACATTTTTCCCTTCCGGCTTAAGTTTTAACAGCTGTATATAAATTCCTTTCTTAACGGTCGAAACTAATAATCCTGTTTTATCAGCTTTTATTATAACCCCCGCAGGAATATCCGGCATCATTCCCTGCAACGGCGCAGCCGGAAAATAATCCGCATAATCGCAATAATCGAATATTTGGCATTCCGCGGCATTATCGAAGCATTTTTCTTTTGTTTTCTTATCGCCGTAATTTTCACCGGCAATTAATCTTGCTTCGATAATTTTAACATTTTTATTCCTAAAAGCGAAAAATGCCCCGCCGGATTCCGTAAACGCTCTCGTCTTGGCATAAATTTCCAGCGGGTCGTCTGAGAAAAAATCCGTTTTTAATTCGTCCTGTCCTATTAATCCCGTTAAAGAAAAAGAACCGGAATATGCCGTATCCTGCCGTAATCCGCATTGAGAAACATTTATTCTCAGCTTGAAAACCGTCTTAATAACTTCCGCCAGTAAAAGAGCGCCCGATAAAGACAGTTTTTTATATAGGGCAGGAAAATATTCGTCTTTATCTATGCAGGTTTTTTTCTGGGCTATTATAGGTCCGGTATCGACGCCTTCATCTAAAGCCATTATCGATACCCCGCTGAATTTCATTCTTTTTAATATGGCGTAATGTATCGGGCTTGGACCCCTCAGATCCGGCAGGAGCGAAGGATGAAGATTTAAAATACCGTATTTTGGAATATTTAATATCTCCTGCGGAAGAATTAAGCCGAAAGCTACAACTATAATTAAATCCAGGTCCAGCGATTTTAAAAAATTTATCTCTTCGATATTATTTTTTAAACTTTTTGGAGTTCTGACGCTTATTCCGAGTTCAGCCGCCGATTTATCTACGGGAGATACCGTAAATTCTTTTTTTTTATTATTCCAGACGGGCGGTTTGGTATAAACCGATTTTAAGTTTATCACGTTTAACTTTTCCAATTCCGCAATATGGGACAGCGATTCCGACGCTATTTCCGGAGTCCCCATAAATACTGTATTCAAAGAAGACATGGGATGGGCATAAAAGGCATTAAGGTTATAAGTTAATTTTTAAGAAGTATAATCAGGCTCTTTTTCATGCTTTGCGGATTTCTTTTTCTTAAGCGAGGCGTTATATAAAGACCGTTTTAAAGGGGAAACTTTATCTATAAACAAAATTCCGTCAAGATGGTCTATTTCATGCTGAAAAGCGACCGACAGCAAATCTTTTGCAGGTACTACAAACTCCCTGCCTGAAATATCGAGTGCTTTAACCTTTATCTCCCAGGCTCTTTCGACGTCCGCATTAAATTTTGGTATCGACAGACAGCCTTCCTCATAAGATGTCTTACCTTCTTTAAAAATTATTTCGGGGTTGACGGCTATTATTAAGTCTTTATTCGCCGTAAGTATATCCGCTTCATTAAGGGAAAACGGCTTGTTCTTGTCCGCTTTCCTGCTGACGTCTAAAACGATTATGCGCTTATCTATTCCGGTCTGTGTCGCCGCGAGCCCGATGCCGTCGGCATTATACATGGTATAAACAAGGTCTTTAATCAAAGGAATATTGCCGGCGATTTCGTCCGGCTTCAAAGGGCGCGCCTTCGTCCTTAGCTTCGGGTCTGGATATTCTAATATTTTAAGAAATTGCATTGCCGTGCTAATTAAATTAATTACCGCTACCTATTTTATTAAAATTAAAATTCTTTTGATAAATCACTAATCCGTGAAGGGTTAACGGAAGATTATATAAATGTTCCGTTGCCGCATTAGGCAATTCATGCTTGAAGGGCTGCGGAGGGACCTTTAACGCGGCAAAACCTGCGGGAATATTCTTTCTTTTAACTCTCAGAAGCGGACCGTGCTTCAAAGGCTGAGGTATCTCGCTTTGCGGGGTTATTTTAAACATCCCGTTGATTTTTTTAGAATCGAACCATATGCCTTTATTCCAAAAATAGTAAGTGCGGTTATAATAATAATAAACTTTTTGATTTTTTTTATTGACGTAAGCTTTCAGGTTTTTGGACATTTTAAGCATAATGAATTTCTTGTTTTCGGTATAATATTTTTTAGCTTTCGCTGCCGTTTCGGAATGCGCAAATCCTGGAATTATTAAAATAAAAAAAACCGCAAGCGCGGCAAACGCTAAACGGGTTAATATGGAATCTAAACGGTTCTTCCTGCCCGATACCGATTTTTTAGACATATATGCCTCTTTTTTTGATGTTTTTATAATTAAACCTTTTATTTCATTATACATTATTAATAATAAAAATCAATTTTTTTATTGGATTTTATTAACCCCGATTAAGATTTTTCTTGACTTTATAGCCTTATAAGATATATTAATATTAATTAAGGTTCTATTCTAACGTTAATAAGGAGATGCTAAATGTTTAAAAAAATTCTATGCCCCGTCGATTTCAGCGATACTTCTATGAACGCCGCCAATAATGCTATTAATTTTTCTATGGAAATTAAGGCGGAAATTACGTTTATCCACATAATAGATATTCAGGCTCTGCAGAATATAGGCGATTTATCCGGCGGCGGAATAAACGATATCAACCTTCTTATAGAAGAAGAAAAACCTGTCCTGAGCAAACTTAAGGAAGAGTGCGATAAAAAAGGCATCAAAGTCAAAACGGTGCTGACTCACGGAGAACCTGTAAGCGTTATCCTGGAAACCATAAAAGAAGAAGGGCACGACCTTATAATTATGGGAACTCACGGAAAAACGGGCTTGACAAGATTAGTTCTGGGCTCTATAGCGGAAAATGTGGTAAGAAAATCCGATATTCCTGTTTTATTGTATCACTGCAAAAAATGCTGATTCTGATTAATTAATAAAATATAATTTCGGAATTATGCGCTTGCGAAGCGAGATTGCTTCGCTTCGCTGGACTCCGTCCGCTGACGCTCGCAATGACGATATACATTAATTATGGCGTCAGCGAAAATACAATGCGCAGCAGTCATTGCGAGCGTCAGCGAAAATACAATGCGCAGCAGTCATTGCGAGCGTCAGCGAAGCAATCTCGCAGTTATTATGGCAAGATACAAAATAATTTTATTCTGTTGAATATCTTTCCATGACTTTTCCTAAGAATACGGCTTCCGGAACCGCCCCGACTACTTCGGCGGATTCGTTGAAGACGGTTTTGGGAACGCTAAAAACCGAATACCTGTCGGAAAGGTTGGGAAATTCCTGAATT
>JAJYQZ010000117.1 GCA_021794335.1 bacterium | reverse complement strand
ACAAATATCCGAAGTCAAAAACAGTTGGGTTCTTGCGGACGATATAGAAACGGGCTACGGTGAAAAAATACCGCTCTGGCTTTTTGGTTTTTTATATTAATCTATTTATAAAAAATGTACAAATTGCCGTAACATATTGAAAATTAATCGGAAGGTAGATAAGTACCCATTGCGGCTTGGCGCTTTATTATAAACTTGAAGGGTAATTTAACTTAACCGGGATTTCAAGTAAAATTTTATCATAACCGACATAAGGAACAACCCTTTCTTTATCCGTTTTATGTTTTTCAAGGACGACTAAACCTATTTCGGATAACAGGTTTAAATCCTGATTGACATTTTTTAAATCCCTTTTAAGCAATTTAGCAAGCTCATACACGGACTTGGGATTGCATTCGCTTATTGTTTTAAGGATTAAAAGCCTGTTATTTGTTAAAATAGATCTTATTGAATCTATGGAATCGAAATAAACTTTTTCTTTTGTTTTAACTTTCTCGCCGGCTTGTAATTTTTTCCATGTTTTAGAAAAATCATTTAAGTTTTCTTCTAATGTTTTAATGCCTATGTCAATTTTCTTTATTTTCATTTTATAATTCACCTCTTTTTATTTTATTTATATCATTGTAAAAATCATTTATTAAGCCATCAATATCCTTAAATTGATATCTGTATTCTTTGGTTTTATAATGCTTATGATCGCCTTTTCCTTCGGAATTATCGTAGCCGATTATTCTTTTGCCGTCTTTTATATAAACTAAAGAATATTTAAGTCCGTGATGTTTATCTTCAGACTCCGGTACCTGCCATATTTTTATTTCAACAATATCGCCTTTCTCACCTATATTTTTTGTATGAAATAATAATTTAGCGGTCATATATGGTATAATATGCCTAATATAAGATTTTGTCAAGTATAAAGATTATCCTGTTAATAACTTTTAATTTGTCTTGAATATAGAGAGAATAAAGAAATCAGACCACTTTGTTTCTCTTTGTTTCTTTACATATTTTCTGAAAAAATAAACTATAAAGCTAATAATTCCCTTAATACTTTGCTTAGTGAATCTAAGTCCTCGGAGGATAGATTTCCCAGCCATTTCAAAACTAAAGATTTATCTATCGTAGATATAGCTGATTTTATAATGGAAGGTTTTAGAAGTCCTGCCGAACCATAATCTTTAATCACACACTCATTAGCCGTCATAGAGTTTTTTAAATTACTCGTAACCGCCATTATAATTATATCCAAGGAGTGATTATTGTAAACATCGGAACTTATTATGACTGCCGGCCGTTTTTTAACAAAGGTTTGATCGCTAAAAGGAAAAGGGACGAGGACTATGTCTCCCTTTTTATAAACTGTCATATACAGCATCCTCGTTGTTATCCCATATATTCTCAAAACTCTTTTCTGAAAGAGACTGGGAAGCGGAAGCAAGATTTTCTTTAGCTTCTAAAAACTTTATAAAATCTAATACTTCAGGAAGTAGTTCTTCCGGTAGTTTGTCAATTTCATTTATTAATAAATCCCTGCCGTACATTTTAAACCCCTTTTTAAAAATCAACTATGTGAACTACCGTCCGCTTAAAGAAGCGGCGGCTTCCTGTTTCGACGTATGACGGCTATATCCGGTATTATGGATACCCGCCGGAGCATACTCCACAGGCGTCGGCTCATAAGCCGGTTCGGGCCACTTCATCGGACACAAAGCCAATGGCTTTGTAATCGTCCGACTCCGTATCCGCCCTACCTTTTTAAACCCTTCAAGGAAAAGGTTACGTGAAGCGGCGCCGTCCCTGTCGTGTTCAGTTCCGCACTCGGGGCAGACCCACGACCTTTCGGATAACTTCAGTTCCTTATAGACGTATCCGCAGCCGGGAACAGGGCAAGTCTTTGACGAGGGGTAGAACCTATCCACCTTAAATACTTCCCGCCCATACCGGTCCGCTTTATACGCAAGTTGTCCCGCAAACATGCCCCACGAAGCATCACTGATAGATTTAGACAAATGCCTGTTCTTAACCATTCCCTTGATATTTAAGTCTTCGAGGACGATAACTTGGCTATCGTTTACCGTTCTTGAAGACAGCTTATGTAGAAAATCTTTACGTTGATTACCTACTTTCTCGTGTAACACCGACAGTCTTTTTCTGAATTTAACTTTATTCTTTGAGCCTCTCGTCTTTTTGGCAAACTGCTTGTTGAGCTTCTTAAGCCGAGTCTGTGATTTCAGCAGGTATTTAGGATTATCGACTTTAACGGTTACGGCATTATCCACATTATCGCCTGACGTGATTGCCGCAAAAGACTTAATACCTACGTCAATACCTGCAATCTTGTTCGTTACGGGCAGCGGCGCAAACTCCTTTTGGACAAGCATGTTGATATAATACTTGCCCGCTGGGTTTATTGTTATGGTAATAGACTTAACGGTTTCATTTACCCTTCTGTGAAATTTAACCTTAATGCCGGATTTTAGTTTGGGGATTAACAGGGTACTATCCGTTATCGTGAAATGTTGCGGCATCGCTATAGAATTAGAACTTATCTTTTTTTTGAAGTTGGGGAACTTCGCCCGAGCTTCAAAGAAATTACGAAAGGCGGCGTCTAAGTTCTTTAAGGTCGCCTGCAGGGATTGAGAGTTTGCAGCACGCAGAAACGGAAAGCCTTTTTTCAACAGAGGAAGCCTCGTCGCCGATTCATGGTAGCTGAACTTAACGTCATAAACCTTATAGAAATTAACGGCTCTTTCCAGAAAGAAATTATAGACGAACCTACAGGAGCCGAGCTGCTCGGCGAGAAATGCCGCCTGCTCTTTATTGGGGTAGAGCCTGAATTTGTATGTATATTGCTTAATCATTGCTTTGTGATTCTACGTATTTCATTAAAATATCAAGCGTAACTCCGCCCGTTGACATAAGAAAATAAGACCTGCTCCAAAAATACTCTTTCCATAAAGACTTTTTTATTTCAGGAAATTCTTTTTTAATTAGTCTGCTTGAAGCTGATTTATAAGCATTTATGAATTTAACTAATGCCGAACTCGGGTTAGAGTTAAACAAAATATGCACATGGTCTTTATTATAGTTAAATTCGATAATCCTTATTTTATATTTTTCGCCTATATACTCAAATATCTCTTTTAGCCTTTTAGCAATACCGTTATTTATTACTTTCTTGCGATATTTAACAACCAATATCATATGGTATTGCAGTAAGAATACTGAATGGAAATTATTATCATATCTTATAGCCATATTGCAATATTATCACATTTGCAACTAAAAGTCAAATACAACTACATTTGAAGCGCAATTCATCTCCCGCCTTAGAGGCGTGAGTATTCTTGCGAAAGGTTAGATAAATAATAATACTATCGTTTAAAAAAATAAGCAAGTTTACAATAGGGTTCAACTTCCAGAGAATAAATAAATCTGACCCCTTTGTTTTTTAGACAAAACATAAAAAACTTCCATGAGAACGCTTTCGAGAATTACCGCCTTCCTCTTTCCGGCTTTTACCCCGACAAAGAAAGAATCCGCGATTTTAAATTGCCCTTCGTCGTCCTTTAAAAGATACCTAAGGATTATATTAGCGTCTATTATTTTATCTTCGGTCTCTTTCATATAAAAGGCTGTTTGTTCCGTGTCATTTATTTTTTAATTTTCCTATTATTGCCGTACTTGTCTTC
>JAJYQZ010000009.1 GCA_021794335.1 bacterium | reverse complement strand
TCACTGCGGAATATTCCGGAAATATCGGCGTGATAAACGATAAATCCTCAAGTCTTTTAGTCTGTGCCGCAACCTGAATTACCTTGCTGAAAAGGTCTATATCTCCTTTGGGGTCTAATACGACTACTGAGTATCCTTTTTTAATATCCTGCTCTATCATATTCTCAAGAACCCTCGTTTTCCCCACGCGGTTTGTTCCAAAGCACCAGAATTGACCTTTTCTTGCCGAGTCCGGCAGGGTTATTTCAATTTCTTTTTCTTCTTTATCTTTTAGATCCTTTCCTATACCTATTACGGTATAAGGTTCTTTTTTTTCCTGTTTACTGAATTTTTTAAAAGGATTTAAACGCATATTATTGTTTCCCCTTTTAATAATTCTTTTACGTAATTTAAAGTTTTTTTCGGGATTTGAATACAGGGTTTAAGTTTAGTAACATTACCCGGGATACGCATTAAGGTTTTTATATGACTAATTTTAAGTTCGTTTTCTATTAACTTGGCGGGTAAATATTTAGCGGTTCTGGATAACACTAATTGCAGGTTTCCCCGAGGCATTCTGTTTATACCGGTTATAATAAATGCAAGGTATTCTCCGCCAGAGAGATTGTTTCTTTCCTTAACAGGTTGGAATTTTAACGGCAAAAACCCCGTTGTGCCTAAAGGAACGCCTACTAATAAATTTTCGTCTATATTCACTTCATATCCGTTTTTCATATTTTCGAGTATATTGCCGAATGTGAGTTTGCCGACAAAATATTTAAATTTATCATATGAAACTTCGTATTTTGAAACATTTAGATAATACGAAAACCTTTTTAATATTTTTTTTAACCTATCCTTTTCTACCGTTTCCGCGTCTATCTTTTTAAGTTCGTTCGTTTTATATATTTCTACGGTAAAGTCGTTATTTAAAATGCTAACCGAGTTATAAAGATAATCGTTAAGAGCGTTCTCTAAACAGGTTCGCACGGTTTCTAAGGATAGGCTGTATTTATCGCATAAATCTAATAAACACTCATTTTTCAGCGTTAATTGCGTCTCCACATGCCAGTCCCGTTATAATTTGATTACAAAGTAGATTATAACACAAAAAGCGTGAAAATAAAACTTGATATAAAAAAATACTTGACAAGATAGTTTTATGTGATATAATAAAAATATATTACCGGTGCTTGCACTGACTCTTCTTTGATTTCCTTTTTTAAGGGTCAAATGAAGAACACATTCTATTTGAATCCGTTACAATTCAAATAGTCTCATTATAGAACCGGAACGGCGGCATTATTTTTTATACTGTTTATTTAATTCTATCCTTACTTAAAAAGACAGTTCTGTCCTAAAATTCCTATTTATTTTATTTAGCCATTCTAACAGCGAAGGAATCCAAAGCTTCTTAAGGAGGTGATTGGAGATTTCTTGGCTCTTATCTATATAGCCTGCTTGATGGGAAGACCATCGTTTAGGGGAGTATGTTGCGCGAGCGACTTTCGGAAGTTAATTGAATAATAAAAGTATATCGTCTTTTGGCATTTATGTCAAGCGATATAAATTTAAAACTTTTATTTTTTCAATTACGCCGGCTCCCTTAAATCCCCGCTTATTAAGCGGAGAGCGGAAGAATTAATTCAATTAAAACAAATAAATATTAAACAAATATTTCGCCCGCCGAAGCTAACGAAACGTCGTTGAAGTAATCCTATTGAGGTGATGTCTTGCCAATCAGGACCAGCTATTTAGTTGGTTACATAGGTAAGGGGAAGATCTTCGGGAAGCCGACGGCAGTTCGTTGTAAACTTTTTCGTTCACAAGACGAAAGAGTTTCTTCAGAAAAGGCGTATCCCACAAGGATAACGCCGGGGCGGAAGAAAAATATATATATTTTTATTTTAGGGACTGCACTCCCTTAACTTTAAACTTTTAAAGGAGAGGGACAATGCAGTGTCCCTAAAAAATTATGGAAACAATAAATTCAAATCTTTTGGGAATTGCCTTAATAGTATTCGATATTGCAGTTGTTTTATCGAACGCTTATCAGATATTAAAGGGCATTCATTAATTTAATTAACTAATAACTAACTTTAAAATGCGGCAAAGCCGCAAAGGAGAAAAATCATGTCAAGTTTTAACAAAGCAGTAGTATTAGGTTATTTAGGAAAGGATTCCGAATTAAAACACACTCAGTCTGGAAATTCCGTATCTTCTTTTTCGCTTGCTACGAGCGAGACCTTTAAAGATAAAACCGGCGAGAAAACCGAGAAAACCACGTGGCACAATATAGTAGTGTGGGGAAAGTCGGCGGAAGTGCTGTCTCAGTATCTTAAAAAGGGAACGAGAGTCCTCGTTGAGGGAAAAATCTCTAATCGCTCTTACGATAAGCAAGATGGGAGCAAGGGGTATGTTAGCGAGATAATAGCTAACAATATCGTTCTCCTGGGTTCGTCGAAAGCCGAACCTTCTGGAGAAAATTATACCGCGGAAGAGCCGGATGGAGAGGAAATTCCATTTTAATCTGATAATCTAAAACGACTGTAAGCTAAAAGCAGGTATTATCTAACTCTAACGGGTTTTATATGCCTGCTTTTTTATTTAAAAACTAAACTAATAATTAATAAAGGAGAAAAAAAATGAATAGCGTGTATGTAAAATTATTAAATGCCAAAAAAACTTTTGGCAAAATTGTGAGAACTCAACTGAACACTTTTGTCGGCAAGAAGTACGCCGACCTTGCGACGGTTATAAACAGCATAGAAAAAGCATTAGAAGAAAACGGATTAGGGTTTTATCAGTCCGTCGAAGGGGAGCAGATAGTCAATATCACGGAAAATACCGATGCAAAGGGAGTAAAAACGACTAACGTGGTTATCACCGGAATGAAGGTAGTAACTACCGTTTTTTCGGAAGACGGCGAAATAAAGTCGTATTATCCTTTTATATTGTTTTCTCCCGACCCGCAGAAGCAAGGAGCGGCTTATACCTATGCAAGAAGGTATGCGCTTCAGGCTGCAATGGGTCTTGCTTCCGAGGACGACGACGCCCAAAGCGTGGTTCATCCTACACAGTCTAAACTGTCAACACAGCCTAAGACTAAGCCGACGCCGCAGAGCGTTACGTCTAAAGAATCCGTTCAACCGACGACTACGACAATAACAGGCATAGATTATTTTAAGAATCTGCCGGATGTAAAAGTCGAGGAAAATGAGACGGGCGAGGTGTTTGTTTCAGGCAAAACCTATGCCTATAGCTCATCGTTAAAAAAGCTTGGATTTGTATTTTCTGCCGAGTCTAAAAGCTGGGTAAAAAAAGCCGAACAAAAAGCCGCATGAATAATTAATAATTTATTAAATATAAAACTAATAAAAACCCCGCAAGGTATCACGCCTTAGCGGGGTTTTTTTGTAAAAGGAGAAAATAAAATGAATATTGAAAATATCGAGGAAAACGTTATAGAAAGAGATTTATATGAAATGGAAACAGGAATTGACGCAGTTATGGCGGATATGACATATCTTCGCCATAATAATCCCGACATGTTCAAAAAATATCTGATTAATTGCAAAGAACTGGTTGCCAGAGCAAACGAAATAGGCACCAGATTAAAATTTATGAACGAGTATATAAAAATGGAGGCGGTATTATGATTAAACAGATTATTGAGAAGTACCTGCCGATTGTTTCTTCCGAAGAGACTTTAGC
>JAJYQZ010000341.1 GCA_021794335.1 bacterium | reverse complement strand
CATCGCCTTTTTTAAGCCTTTTTTCTTTTAATTTTGGGGACGTCAGAGTAGTAAGAGCTATGAGGTTTGCGGATGAGCCGGAATTTACGGTTAAGGCATGTTTTATGTTTAGAAATTTCGATAATTTCTCCTCGAATTCGTCGTTAAACCTGCCTGCCGTAAGCCACATATCGAGAGAAGAATCTATCATATTATCCAAATCTTTTTCGTCTATGATTTTTCCGGAAGCAGGAATATATCTGGTATTGCTATTGTCGGTTTTCGATTTCTCCTTGGAAGGGGCTTGTTTTGATTTAAAATAAATCTTTGAGGATGATTTTGTAAATTCTCTTAATACAATATCTAATTTATTATTTTTAAGAGTCGCTATTTTGCCTTCAATTAATTGTTCGGCTATACTGCATACCCTATCTATTATCGCGATAGAATTCACCGGCAAGACGCCGTCCGTTATATCAAATTTGCTTTCGATTAGGATTCCGTTTCTAGATTTGTTTGAAGTGAGCGGAAAATAAAGATAATCTCTATATTTGCTTTTATCTATTATTAAAATAGGTCTTTTTTTGAAGCCCGAAAAGTCTGAATAAGGTATAATTGCGATGCAAATGCTTCCGATTTCGATTGAATTATTTTCGATAGAAACAATCCTCATAATGCTTGCTTTATCCTTGTATTAACTTTTTCGGCAGGTAATCCGGATACAGACGACGCAATGTGGAAACCGTTCCATTCCTCGTTTAATAAAGGGTCCCAGTCGAATATATCTATTAATTCTTTTTCCGTATAAGCTATTTTATGGTTTTTATTTATATTTTTTTTCGAGATTTTAGTTGTCTTAATATTTATTTTTTTATTCCGAATTATCATAGCCTACTCCTTTTTAATTTGTTTTATGAATGTTATTTATATTATATACTATTCGTTATTTGCACTACTCACCGTCCCATACTTTCCATGCGGCATTGCCGGTTTCCCACATCTGGTTTAGCTGACCTTTATCCCTCTGGGTATCCATGCATTTCCATAAGCCTTTATGTTTATATGCGAGGAGATTGCCTTCTTTAGCCAGTTTTTCCAAAGGTTCCCGTTCGAAGACGGCGGCATCGTTTTTAATGTAGTCTATTATTTTCGGTTCGGCTACGAAAAATCCTCCGTTAATCCATGCGTTATCGCCCTTAGGTTTTTCGAGAAATTTTATTATTGTGTCAGTATTTTGGTCAATGTCTAAAGAACCGAAACGTCCTTCCGGCTGAACGGCGGTCATAGTCAATAACTTTTTATGTTTTTTATGGAATTTCAGGAGCTTTTCGATGTTTACGTCAGATACGCCGTCGCCGTAGGTAAGAAAGAACGGTTTATCGCCTATGTAGTTTTTTACCCTTTTGATTCTTCCGCCGGTCTGGGTGTTTAATCCGGTATCTACGAGCGTAATCTTCCATGGTTCGGCTTTGCAATCATGTACGTCCATAGAGTTATCGTTTAAGTTTATGGTAACGTCGGACTGGTATAAAAAATAGTTTGCGAAATATTCTCTTATCATATTTCCTTTGTATCCGAGGCATATAATGAACTCGTTAAAGCCGTAACGGGAATATATTTTCATTATGTGCCAAAGTATCGGCTTGCCGCCTATTTCGACCATAGGCTTAGGACGCAACTCGGTTTCTTCCGAGAGCCTTGTTCCGAGTCCGCCTGCGAGGATTACTACTTTCATATGAAATATTATCGGTTATATTTTGGCTTAAGTTAAACGGTTAAATAAATTAAATATTAAATATTATATATAATATGATATAATTTTTTTAGATTAAAAACAAATACAGGGCTATATTGTTGAAACAGATTAAAAAAATTAATAATTTTAACGATTATTTCAGAAACAAAAAAGTCCTAATCACCGGTCATACCGGCTTTAAGGGTTCGTGGCTTTCTATATGGCTTATAGGGCTCGGCGCTGAAGTAGCGGGTTATGCCCTTGACCCTTACACGCCGCGAGATAATTTTGTTCTTGCAGGCTTGTCAGGAAAGATGACCGATATAAGAGGGGATATAAGGGATTTTAATAAATTAAATTCCGTTGTGGATAATTATAAGCCGGAAATAATATTTCATCTTGCGGCACAGCCGTTAGTAAGGGAATCTTATAAAATTCCTCTCGAAACTATAGAAACGAATGTTGCCGGCACGGCAAACGTCCTAGAGGCGTTCAGGATGTCGGGAAGCGCAAAAATACTTATAGCTATAACTTCCGATAAATGCTATGAAAACAAAGAACGGTTATGCGGCTACAAAGAAACGGACCCTATGGGCGGCTACGACCCTTACAGCGCAAGCAAAGGAGCGGCAGAGTTAATTTCCTCCGCTTATATGAAATCGTTTTTTAATCCGGAGGATTTTAATAGGCATGGAAAAGTAATAGCGACCGTAAGGGCGGGAAACGTCATAGGCGGGGGAGATTGGGCTAAAGACAGACTTGTGCCGGACTGCATAAAGGCGCTCGAAGACGGCAGGCAGATTGAAGCCAGAAATCCGGATGCGGTAAGACCATGGCAGCACGTTCTTGAACCGTTGAGCGGATATTTGCTTCTGGCTTCCAAAATTTATGAAAATCCGGCAAGATATTCCGGCGCATGGAATTTCGGACCTCTTCCCGATTCTGCCGCAACAGTCAAAGAATTAGTGGAGACGGTAATAAAATATTACGGCAGAGGGGAATGGAAAGATATTTCGAGCCGCTCAGGCTCAGGCCCAAGCTCAGGCGCCAACGGTTACGCAAAAGGCGCGCATCAGCCCCATGAGGCTAAACTATTAAATCTCGACATAGGCAAAGCGGTCTCCGTCCTCGGCTGGAAACCTAAGCTAAACATAGACGAAGCCGTTAAGCTGACCGTGGATTATTATAAACGGTGCGGAGCGGAAGACGTTTATGAATTATGCGGCAAACAAATTAGAATGTACGCGGAAAAATGCGATTTGTTTCATCGATAGCCAGCATTAAAGACGAAGGCTTCCCATTAGAGGTTATAATTTTATTATTGTATATTTTAAGTGATGTATCGTAATCGTTACCATTTATGATGCATTAATTTTAAAAATTTGTCAAAATGAAAGTTATTTATAGATAGACATTTTAAAAGTTATTAACAATTATAGAAGGAATAGTTGACATATTATTTTTAGTATGATATAAATTTAAGTAATACATAAATATTTAAGTATTATTTTAAAAATTATAAATTACATTGAGGCGTATATGCCAAAGATAATAGAAAAAACAACGGTCACCCGTAAAGGGCAGATAACTATTCCTAAAAAATACAGAGATATGCTGAAATTGAAACCCAACGATACGGTTACCTTTAGAATAAAGCAAGATTCAATAGAAGTTATACCGTTTACTTCAAATATAATTAAATATTTCGGAAAGATAAAGCCGGTAGAAAATACCGGAGATTTTAAAAACATAAGAGAGAAGTTCGAGGAAACTATTGCAAAGGAAATAAAAAAATAATATTATGCGTTTTGCAGATACAAATATTTTTCTTCGCTTTCTTACAAATGATGATGTTATAAAGGCTAAAAGGGCGCTTTTGCTTTTAAAAAGAGTAGAGGAAGGGAAGGAAAAAATAGTAACGAGCCCTTTGGTTATTTTTGAATTAATTTTTACGCTCGATAAATTCTATAAGGTTTCAAGAAAT
>JAJYQZ010000058.1 GCA_021794335.1 bacterium | reverse complement strand
ATTATTATTCAATAGTAAACAATAATAATTATTATTTATAGGGCATTATATCATAAAAATGCCTCAAATATGAATAAATTAATAAAAGTATATACTGGATAGGGCTATATAATAATTTTTTAAATATTCAAGATATGTTCTTATAAGCTGCCTGTATTTTTCATAGTTCTTTACCGAAATTAGAGGAGTTTTGGATTCAAACGCATAAAGACAATTTAACGCATTTTTATTTTTTGAGTAAGAACATTCGCCGGAAGCCGTTCCGGCATTATTACTTAACTTTAAAACCGCCGGCAAATAATAAATATTAGATTTTTTGGGAAGTTTAATAGTTATTTTTGCGATATGTTTAAATGGATAGCCCATTACCATCGGGTAAATCCTGCGGGACTTTAAGACAGTATGAAGAAGCCCTGTGTCTTCGGGCATTATCTGATGAAATATTACCTTATCGCCTCTTGCCTGCCCATAGCGCTTATCTGAAAATTTTATTTTTAACATAATATTTTTATTAATATTATTAATATTTTTATATCTTAAATGCAGGGTATTAGCTCCCGGAGCAAAATTATATAAGAAACCCGCCGCTTGAATCTTTTTTTGGTACCCGCTTGCATCTTTCAAAGACGATCTTTTAAAATTTGAATAAACCCCTTTATAAATAACTATAATTCTCCCGCTCAACTGCCCATTTTTGTCTATTTTTCCTCTGAATTTAAACACTTTTTCATTCATGCCCGCTTTTTGAGCGGGAAGGGTTATAAATTTGTACCTGCGGCCGGATAACAACTCAACTCCTTTTCTGCCGGATATGTTAAACGGAAGGCTAAAAGCCTTATATGAAGATGAATCCGGATATAAATAAAACCGCTTACCGTTAATTTTTGTCCCGACAATTACGGAATCAAACTGTTTTGGGGAGACGGATTTGATATTTAAATTTGATGTATTCAATGATGTTACGAGAACAGGAAATGCATCGATGCCCTTAATTTTTAACATTGTTATTAAAAGCGAGGCTAAAGACTTTGAGTCGCCGTAACCGTTGGAAAGAGTGAAGGATGCGGGCTCAGGATTATAGCCGTTTATGCCGTAGCCTATCCCGACATATCTAAAAGATTTAACGAAATCGTTATAAATTGAAATTATTTTTTCTTTTTGCGCATTATTTTTATTCTTAACGCCGCCCATACTTTTTTTGACAAATCTTTTAATTTTTTTATCGGCTTTTTCGGACTTTATGAACAGCTTATTTATATGATTTAGCAATCTGTTCCACGAGGTATAAGTGGAAACAGAAATATACTTTCTATAATTTTTTAAAGGGGGCATATAGGATTCTTTTTTTATAGCCTGAATATTCTTAATGCGCAAATAAAGTTTTATATATTTTTTGTTTTTTATATTTATGGCTTGTTTTACGACCGAAGACTTATTAACTATATTATGCAGATATAAATTAATATTTAAGCCGGCAGGATAAATTAAAGTAAAGCCTGTATCTTTAACGGGAATGGTGCGGGTAAAATAGTCCGAATAAAATGCTCCGTTTTTAATAAGCGGCTTAAAATTATAAAGTTCGTAAGAAAAGTTTATTATCGAACCGTCTTCGGCGGCAGGCATCGATAATGTTAAGTATTTTATACTTGAATATATCGGATATTTTATGGCAATGCCTGGCGAAACGACATTAACGGCATGCTTTCCTACCGGAATCTTGAACATTCCCTTAAGAAGCGTATAGGCATATAACAGCTTAACCTTTTGATATTTAGTAGAAAACGGAATAATGACTTCCGAAAATCTATTTATCCCTCTTTGCGACAATATTTTTATGGATTCGCTGACATAAATTTTGGCTTGATAATTTTTATTTAGTTTAAGAATGACATTTTTTTTAAGCAATTCAGCCCCAAATTTTTTATATTTAAATTCCTCATTGGGCTTATTCGTTTTATTTTGGCCGACAGTATCAAGAGCAAAAGAATTTACAGGATTTATAAGATTCAAACTGCTAATAATAATTAAAAAAAGAACCAAAAACAGTGATAATTTTAATGTCCTCATACTTTAGCCCCTTACTAAAATTTAAACTTATAATATTAATATTAACTTATAACATAAAGTAAATTTAATTTTTAAAATTCACAGCCCGAATAGCCTTGGTGTAGCCTTAACTTAATTTGCATATATTAAAAATGGAACATTTCCCGCAATTATCTTCATTCTTGTTTTTAGGGCAAAGATCCAGTATTCCCAGTCTTGTAATGGCAAAATCATACTTTACTGGATCAAAACAGTCAAGTTTTTTAAGGTTCTCGGTTATCTCTTCCGCCATTTTAAAGGAAGGATTTTTATAAGTCGTTAAGCCTATATATTGACTGATTCTGCCTATATGAGTATCTACCGGCATTATTAACTGGGACGGATTTATATCCCGCCAAATTCCAAAGTCAAGATTATCGGAATTTCTTACCATCCATCTCAAGAATAAATTTATTCTTTTGCACGGACTATTGTCAACCGGCGATGTGAAAAAGAAACGCACCATCGAATCTTTAGGCGGAACAGCCGAGTTATAAACAGATGAAAAATCTATAAGTTCAAGCGCCCTTTTTGAAAAACCGGTTACGGCGTTTTTTAAATTTAAATCCGAGGGGTTATAGTCTTTAAGGAAAAAATTTTCGATTGAACCGTGTTTTTTAAGCATTTCGCTTAAAATTAAAAAAAGGGCGACGATATCCCTTTCCTTAATAAATCTGTAATATAAGCCGTTAAACAATTTGAAGCCGTCAGCCGCATTAAAATTAACCGTAAATTCATAAAATTTATGATTTACTATCCGGTCTATTTTATCTAAAATTTTAATAATTTGGCTGACATTGCCGAACGCAAACCCCGCGGCTATAAACCCGGCGACTTCTATATCTTTAATATCTTCAAACTTATGCACAAACCCTAACGGGTCGGAATATAAATAAGATTCCTCAAATTTTTCATATAAATCCTCAAGGCACTCTTTTAATTTTTTTTCCTGACTTTGCGGAGTTATATATTTGACGGCGCCGTTTCTGTAAACAAATGTTTTACCGTTCGGCAAAGACCAGCAGTCTCCCTCTTCAAGCGGATACGGCACATCCTTGCCCCTTCCGATAAAAACCTCTTTTCCGTCAATCAAGGTAAAAAAGTTAAAATCGTTATCCTCCCAAACCAAAGATTTGCCGGGGGATTCATTGCTTAAACCGCCTCCCGCACCTCCCAAGTTTAGTTTGCCGCCTCTTTTGCCGTTAAAACTCATTATATAGCTATGCTCCGTCCTTAAAATATAAGAAATTTATGAACTCTGGGTTATCTTATATGCAAAATCCATTCCGAATTTTTCGCAGTTTAGCAAATCCTCTTCAAACGGCGTCATTTGAATCTTTAAGCCGTCCTGCACGATAACAAACCTCAGGCTTTTAAGAATGTCCTGCACCATCTGAACCGCCTCCCCGCTCCAGCCGTAACAGCCGAAAACGGCGGCTTTTTTATTTTTAACGTTCAGCATAACTAATGACGATATCATATCGAATATTGGTTTGGGCGGCTTTGCGTTAAGCGTGGGCGACCCTACTATTACGGCATCGGCTCTTTCTATATCATCTACGACGTCTTTAATATCGCGTTCGACCAAGTTTATCAGCGATACATCCGTAAGTCCGT
>JAJYQZ010000323.1 GCA_021794335.1 bacterium | reverse complement strand
CATCGACATGGAACGCTTCTCCGAGAGACGCATTTAACAACCCGGGGGCATATGAAGCATCTTTAGTCGGCGTTAAGCTTGCAAACGCTTCCGAACCTCTTGAAATTTTGCGGACGGTTCATTCGTTTGACCCCTGTTTAGCCTGTGCCGTCCATATAATAGACCCTAAAACAAATGAAATAAAAAAATATAAAATCTGTTGATGTCCCAAACCCGCATCTTTTGCCTGCATCAAAGACATGCTTTGATAAACGCGGGCAAAAGATATGGCGGGAAAGTTTAGAAGGAACTTCACGAGGCCGAAGGCCGAGAGCGAAGCGATAATCCAGATAAAAAATTTCTAATGGTGAGTTAAGGTATTTAATTAACTTTTAAAATGGGGTTAATTATGGAAAATAAAGAAAAAAAATACGGCGATATACAATTAGTCCACAGAATGACGGTTATAAAAAGAATTATACACTGGTCATTTTTTCTCGCAATCATTAATAACATCATTACCGGTTTTTATATAGCCTATCCGTTTCTTATATTTGGAAAAACCCCGGTGCAATCGGATTCCGTTCAGAAAGGAGTTATAAATTCAGGAGAAACATATCAAGCGTTTATAATGACATGGATGAGGGAATTCCATTTTATCGGCGCTGTTATTATAGATGTTATCTTCGTCGTCTGGTTGTATTTAGCCTTTTTTTCGTGGAAAGAACCTCTTTATAAAAGCTTCATACCTTTCGGGGATAAAATAGCAGAGGCGGGGAGAATGATTAAGCACTACTTCACGCTCAAAGACAAACCGGAGACAGGCCGCTATCAAGATCCTTTAAACGCCGTAATATTTACTATCTTTCATCTGCTTATCCTGCTTCAAATGGCAACCGGATTCCAGATGTATGTGGCTTCGTTTACCGGAACTTCGGCGGTAGGCAGTTGGTGGCCGTGGCTTATGCATTTTTCGACCGACTGGACGCTTGTCGTATTCGGCGGACTGACTGGCGTTACGCTTGTCCATCTGTTTACGATGTGGCTGATTATAATATTTATAGCCTATCACATTTATATAGAGGTTTGGCGTTCGGTAATGTGGAAGGAAGGAGATATTCTGATACCGTTCGGCGGATATAAATATATTAGAAATAAATCTGAATCGGAATAAAATTACCTTAAATCACCGTTGGAGACTATAAAAATTGATTCAACAACTTATAAATACTGGATTCCCGCTTTCGCGGGAATGACAATGCAGTGATTGAGGTTTTAACCTAAAGAGTGTCCCAACCCGCTTTCGCGGGAATGACAATGCAGTGATTGAGGTTTTAACCTAAAGAGTGTCCCAACCCGCTTTCGCGGGAATGACACCCGTTGGATGAAATCTTAAATCCCAGTATTGTCATTCCCGCGTAGGCGGGAATCCAGAAAAAGAAATTTTTAACGGTGAGTTAAGGAATTATTATTATATTTATATATTTCTGAATATTTATGACGGGAATTATAGGAATCGGAAACCTGCTCTTAAAAGACGAAGGATTCGGAATTCACTTTATCGATTATCTTAGAAAAAAATATATTTTTGACTTAAATCTGAGAATAATTGACGGAAGTACAATGGGCTACGGGCTTTTGGACGACATATTTAATCTTGACAACATTATCGTCGTGGATGCCCTTAAAACAGACGAAAAACCGGGAAGCATATTTAAATTCGACAGCAAAAACATCCCTGTTGATTTAATGAAAAAAACAGCCCACGATGTTGAATTTATCGATGTAATAACCATGTGCAGCCTTCAGGGGCATAACCCGAAAATAACAATTTTTGCAATATCTCCGGAAGACATAAGTAATGTTGGAATGGATATTTCCTCCCCTTTAAAAAATGCGATTCCAAGGCTTGAATCTCTCGTTCTGGAAGAGATAAAGCCGTTTGGCATAGAATGGAGCATAAATCCTGAATATCGCAAAATTGCCGAATTTAAACCTTTAATTTAAACCGGAATTAATCTATAATGCCGCCGTAAACCGCCTGTCCAAAAGAAATTCCGCCGTCATTAGGGGGGATTTTTTTATTAAAAAAGATATTAAATCCGCTCTTTTTTAGAATTTTAGCAGTTTTATCCAATAAAAAAGTATTTTGAAATACCCCGCCGCTCATACAGACATTTTTGCAGCCTATTCTTAAAGCAATATCCCTTATAATGAGGGCAAGGGTATTTATAAATCTTCCTGCAATATTATTATATAATTCTGCATGTAATTCTGAATTATTATTATTAATAATAATTTTTATAATCTGAAGCAACATAGGGTTATAATCGATTATAAACAGGTCGTTTATTTTATCATAATCCAAGGCATATTCAAAAAAATCAGATTTTTCTATCCCGTAATCCAATGAGCTCCGCTGATTTTCAATTTCCTCTTCCTCGCTGCCGCATAAATTTTCTAAATACACTGCCGCCTCTCCCTCATAAAAAATATCCCCTTTAAAGCCGCATAAACATGAAACGGCATCAAAAATTCTTCCGCAAGAAGATGTATATGGAGAATTAATTCCACTCTCCCACATCTTAAAAAATATGTTTATATTTTCTATGGAAAGACCTGTTAAATTAGAAATACCGTCAAATTTAAAATAGTCGCCCATGCCGTTAAAATTATAATTTTTGGCAGATTCATTTCTATTTTTAAAAAAGAGACCAAATAGAAGGCTCAAAAGAACCCTTTGCGGGGATTTAACGGCTTTATCTCCACCAAGAAGCCTGAATTTTTTAAAACTCCCCACCCTCTTTAAATTCATATAGCTTCCCTTAAAAAATTCCCCTCCCCAAATACTTACATTGCTTCCGTCATCCCCGTAACCTGTTCCGTCAAATGCCGCGCCAAAAACTTCATCATTCAACCCCAATCCGTTTTCGGCCATACAGGAAATAATATGAGCCCTGTGATGTTGCAAGGATAAACACTTTATGCCTTCTTTTTCAGCTTTTTCTTTAGCCCACCTTGTATTTTCATAATAGGGATGGCTGTCGCAAACTATAATATCAGGTTTAAAATTATAAAACCTTTCAAAATCTTCTACATTTTCGGTAAAATTAACGAAGCTATCAATACCGTCCAAGTCCCCGTTATGCTGGCTTAACATAACCGCTCCCCCGTTATCGTCGTCTCTGCCTTTATATGCTATTGCAAATGTGTTTTTAAGAAAAGAACCTGCCGCAAAAACATTTCTTTTTAAGTTAAAAGGTAATTTAACGGGATCCGGAACATAGCCTCTCGAACGCCTGATAAAAACCGGATCTTCACCTATCATTTTTATAACCGAATCATCGCATATTCTGAGAATATCCCTGTTATGAATCAAAAAACCGTCCGCGATGGATTTTAATTTGGAAAGCGCTTCAAAATTGTCCTTAATTATAGGCTCGCCCCCAATATTTGCCGATGTAGCAACCAACGGCTTATCAAATAAACTAAAGATAATATAATGAATCGGGGCATAGGGCAAAAAAGCGCCGATATCTTTTATCCCGCAATTCACAAAATAAGAAAGCTTTCTTTTATCTTTTAACAAAACGATAGGCCGTGCCGAAGATAGCATTAAAGCCGGCGAAATATCGCCGGTATAAGCATATTTTAATACCTCGTTTATATCTTTAAACATAACGGCAAACGGTTTCTTCGGCCTATTTTTTCTCTCCCTTAACTTTTTAACCGCTTTAT
>JAJYQZ010000011.1 GCA_021794335.1 bacterium | reverse complement strand
CATAAGCCTCCCTGACCGTCATATTTAAAACATCATAAATATTTTTGTTTTTATAAGCTATCTCTAATGTTTGTTTATTATACCTCTTTCCCTTACAGACATCGCATACGACATAAACATCCGGCATGAACAGCATCTCTATCTTTTTTACGCCGTCGCCGCTGCATGCCTCGCATCTGCCCCCTTTTACATTAAAGCTGAATCTGCCGGGGTTATAGCCTCTTGCCCTTGCCTCTTTGGTTCCCGCAAAAATCTCCCTTATCAGCGTAAAAATACCGGTGTATGTAGCAGGATTTGACCTTGGGGTTCTTCCGATAGGAGATTGGTCTATATCGATAATTCTATCGATTAAATCGATATTTTCTATGTTTTCTATTTCAAACCTCTTAAAATCCTTTATACCGTTTTTGTAATTGGAAACAGCGGCATAAAGGGTGTCGATTATAAGCGTGCTTTTTCCCGAACCGGAAACCCCTGTTATGCAAACCAGATTTTCAAGGGGTATGCGGGCATTTATATCTTTTAAATTATTCTTTTTTGCGCCTTTTATTTCTAAAAAATTCTTATCCTGCTTTCTCCTTGCACCCGGAATATCCACTCCCGCTTTTCCGCTTAAATATTTGCCTGTCAGCGAATCCGGATTACTCATAATTTCGGCAGGGGTTCCCTGTGCCACCACATATCCTCCGTTTTTACCCGCCCCGGGACCCATATCTACAATATAATCGGCTTCCAACATCGTAAGCGTATCATGTTCCACCACGATAAGACTATTTCCTTTATCCTTAAGGTCTATAATAGTTTTTAGCAAGCGCTCGTTATCCCTCATATGAAGCCCGATACTCGGCTCGTCGAGAACATACAGCACGCCCGTAAGACCCGACCCTATTTGCGAGGCAAGCCGTATCCGTTGGGATTCGCCGCCGGAAAGCGTTTGAGCCGGCCTTGATAATGTAAGATAGTCAAGTCCTACATTTACGAGAAACTTCAGCCTGTCTTTAATTTCGTTAATTAACCTGACGGCTACATTTTGCTCATATTCATTTAAACCTACATCTTTAAAAAATTTTGAGGCGTTTTTAATGCTTAAACCTGCAATATCTATAATCGACATATTATTAATTTTATAACTTAAGGACTCTTTCTTTAATCTAAAACCATGACATTCGGGACAGGCCTTTTCGTTCATAAATTCGCGAGCGTTGATTATGTGGTTAGAACCGTTTATGCTTGCCTCCAGCATTGGAATTATCCCTTCCCATTTTTTTAACCTGAAAGAAGTATTTTCGGTTACGGCATCGTAAAATTTTATTTTATCATCGCCTGAACCGTACATAATTGCACGCCTATCGTCATAAGTTAAATCTTCGTAAGGCGTGTCCGTCCTAAACCCGTAATGTTTCGATAATGCGCTTATTATCTGGTTTTTATAAACGGGGCTTGAATTGTTTAAAACGGTTATCGCCCCTTCTTTTAACGACAATCCCTTATTCGGGACTATGAGATCCTCGTCCAAATATTTCGTATATCCTAATCCGTCGCAAAAAGAGCAGGCGCCCTGTGGGCTGTTAAAGGAAAATGCCGCCGGTTCGGGTTTTCCGTAGCTTATGCCGCAATCCAAACAGATAGAATTTTCGGTTAGTATTTCTTCTTTATCTTCGAACTTTAATTTTAGAATGCCCTGCGATAATTTTAAAGCAAGTTCGATAGAATCTGCCAGCCTTTTTTTGTTTTCATCTTTTATAAAAATTCTATCGATAACTAAGTCGATATCATGTTTTTTATTTTTATCCAGGGTTATAGCGTCCTCGAGATTATATTCCTTTTTATCTACATATACCCTGTAAAAGCCGTGCTTTAAATATTCCTCGAATTTTGCCTTAAATTCGCCCTTTCTATTAATCGCAATAGGCGACAATATAATTAATTTTTCACCGGTTTTGTGTGAAAAAACCGCCTCCGTCATCTGGTCGATAGTCTTGGGTTCTATTTTTTTACCGCATTTATAACAATATGGAACTCCGATACGGGCAAATAGAACTCTTAAATAGTCATATATTTCGGTAATAGTTCCTACGGTGGAACGGGGATTTTTACTAACAGACTTTTGCTCTATGGAAATGGTGGGGGACAACCCCTCTATGGAATCGACATCGGGCTTATCCATCTGCTCCATAAACTGCCTTGCGTATGAAGAAAGGGATTCTAAATACCTTCTTTGCCCCTCCGCAAATATAGTATCAAATGCCAAAGACGATTTTCCCGAACCGGAAAGACCTGTTATTACGACAAGTCTGTCCTTCGGAATTTCTATATTTATATTTTTTAAATTATGCTGCCGCGCACCCTTTATTATTATTTTTCTTTCCATTTCAGTCTATTTTTCGAAATTTCATAAGCTAATTTTATAGATTCTTTCATACTGTTAGAATCAGCTAAATTTTTCCCCGCTATATTATAAGCCGTTCCATGCACGGGCGATGTCCTTACGATTTTAAGTCCTATCGTTACATTCACCCCATCGTTAAACGAGAGCAGTTTAAAAGGTATTAACGCCTGGTCATGATACATTGAAACTATTAAGTCGTAATTTTTGTATATTTTAGCAAAGAAGCTGTCGGACGAGAAGGGGCCGCTTACAAAAAAGCCGTTATTTTTAAATTCCGTTATAACTGGGGATATAATATCTTTTTCTTCGGCGCCTATCTCCCCGTTTTCTCCCGCGTGCGGATTCAAACCTAAAACGGCAATTTTAGGACTGCCTATGCCAAAATCGTTTATCATGGACGAGATAGAGATTTTTAGTATATTTCTTAAAGATTCTTTGGTGATGCTCCTTGAAACCATAAATAACGGAATATGAATCGTCGCAAGAACGGTTATCATTGTTTTTGAATAAAAAAGCATTACATAGTCTTTTGAAGAAGTTAAATATCCTAAAAGCTCCGTATGTCCGCCGAACTTTGCGCCTCCTTTTATCATCATTTCCTTATTTATCGGGGCTGTCGCAAATCCCGAAATTCTTCCGTCTAATGAAAAATCTACTGCGGCAGAAATAAATGATTCGACATCTTTGGCATATTCGGGATTAATTTCGCCGTATTTCACGGATTGATACGATTTGGAAGATAAATCTATTACATTGATATGGGTATTTTTGTAAGAATATTCAAGGGAAGAGTCCTGCCTGATTAAATTTATAGGGGCATCTTTTTTGATTATACTTTTTAAAACATAATCAATATGTTCAAAAGACCCGAAGATAACCGGTTTAATTGGCGTGTTGATTTTTATGAAGTATTCCGCAGCCTTAACTGCTATTTCAGGACCGATGCCGGCGGGATCCCCCATTGTAATGCCGATAAAGCTACTTTCCTTAAGCAATTTTATTCATGTAATCGTTAAACAGGGATTTTGATTTTAATATAAGCATTTTTTCTGGCTCTTTTTAAAAGCCTTGCAAGATATTCGTTTGTTTTATGTTTTTCAAGAATCGAAAATATCTCCGGCTTTACCTGCTTAAAGGTTTTAAATGCCCCCATTTTTTTTCCGACGGATTTAAATATGGTATAGCCGAATGGAGATTTTATAACCTTGCTTATCTGCCCCACCTTTAACCTAAAAGCTATCTTAGAGAAATTAGGGGATAATTTATCTTTATAAACATAGCCGATTCTTCCTCCATTTTTTTCCGAAGGATCTTCCGAATATTTTCTTGC
>JAJYQZ010000241.1 GCA_021794335.1 bacterium | reverse complement strand
GGCGAAAAAATGTCGATAGATTAGATGAATTAATGTCAACTATCCAAAAAACCGATAATATTCCTACATTACCGAAGATTATTAGCAAAATTACGGATTTGATGGATGACGACACTTTTTCCGTAAAATATATCGGAGAATTGATGACGAAGGATTTAAGCCTTTCGGCTCGAATCTTAAAAATAGTCAATTCCCCTTTTTATGGATTTTCTCAAAGAATATACAATTTAAACCATGCCATCGTTTTGCTGGGCGCTAATGTTTTAAAAAGCATAGTAATTTCCACATCGGTATTTACCGCAATGAAGGAATCGATGGAAGGGCTGTGGGAGCACAGTCTTTTTTGCGCCTTCACGGCCAAGTATGTCGCCAGAACATTAAATAAAGATAAAAAGAGACTTATTTCAAACGGAAATAAGAAAAAGTATATGATAGACGAGGATTTGGTATTTTCGGCGGCTCTTCTCCACGACATTGGAAAGGTTATAATAGCGACCACATTTAAAAATGATTTTAAAAATATTATAGAAACCGCCAAACATAATAATATATCGTTAATAGATATCGAATATAAAAATTTTAATACCTCTCACGATTATCTTGGTTATGCCCTCATTAAAGAATGGCATCTGCCGCCGTCCATATATTTTCCGATAAAGTATCATCACAATTTAGTATTGGCGGATGAATTTAAGATAGAAACAGCAATAATAAATCTCGCCGATTTTTTAACAAAATCGATAGGCATAGGATTTTCGGGAAGTCCTTATATTGAAAAGTTAAACGGGGAGGTCATCAAAATACTCGGCATAGATATAGATTTCATAAGAAACATAATAGAAGAAATATATTCCTTCAAGGAAGAGCTTTATGTCTTCGATTAGTTAAAAACTTTTAATTCGTAAATATAATGCTGAAAAAGACAAACATAAAAATTTTTCTCGTTTCAAACAAAGACTCTAAATATAAAGAAATTATTCCCGGTGAACTTAAGGAGTATAGCTTTAAAATATTCGAGTCTTTTAATCAAGCCTACTATTCCGTATATGCTTCGCCGCCGCAGTTAATCGTAATCGGCATAGAAAACCTTTCCTTGCAGTTCAATACTCCTTGCGGGGATGGCAACTTTCAAGAGTCTAACGGCCCATACATGGCCCAGTTTAAATTGATAAACGATATGCAGCTTGACAATATGCTTAGCAATATTCCGATACTTTTCGTATTACCGGCGAATTTTAATTTTGAAACTATTAAAGACGGGCAGATAGACCGGCAAAGTTCAAAGTATTATTTAAAGGATTACATTAAAGAACCGTTATCAACAGGTGAAATTTCATATAAAATTAACAGTATTTTGTGTTCTTCTAAATCTGCCCTCGATGCCAATCCGCTAACAAAATTGCCCGGAAACTCGTCGATAATGGGGTCAATTAAAAATAAAATAGATGAAAATATAGATTTTTCTTTTTTTTATATAGATATCGATAATTTTAAATCGTATAACGACAAATATGGGTTCGTCAGGGGCGATGAAGTGATTATGATGACCTCGAGGCTTATTGCGACAACAGTCTATGACATATCCAAAACACGCAAAAGGGATATCGAAAAATATGTGCTTGTCGGACATATCGGCGGCGATGACTTTACCGTGGTTTCTCATGCGGGTGATGCGCTGGATATAGCAAACACCATTATATATAACTTTGATAAGATAATACTCTCCTTTTATGATAATACCGACAAAGAAAGAGGCTATATAGAGGCTTACGACAGGCAAAAAATATTGAGGCAATTTCCGATAATGAGCCTGTCTATTTCAATAATTCCAAATGCAAACAAAAAGATTACGCATTACGGGCAAATCAGCGAAATAACCTCGGCTCTTAAGTCTTCCGCCAAAGAAAGTATCGGGTCTAAAGTGGTTATCGATAAAAGGGAGATGGGCTAAAATTATAAGATTGATTGCTTTAAAAAGGTGTCCGATTTATTTTTTAGAAAAATAAATCGGACACCTTTTTTGTTTTTTGAATAAGATTGCTAACCGGATGCCGTTTCACCTTTTATAATAGAAAGTTTCTGCCTTACCGAATATATATCGTTGTTTAAAACCGTTTGCAGAGCCCTGTTATTTTTTATGTTTATAATGATAGGGCCTTTTAGATTTACCGTAGAAGAGGAAAAATCGGAAGACAGCGTGGCTATTACGAATATTATTGCATCAGCTTTATTATCAAGACTTAATAAGTTTTTTTCCTCGTCCGTAACCTGAACGCTATAATCTTTAAAAAACAGGTTTGGATCGGTGATAATAAAACATAAATCCTCGTTTTCTATGCTTTGCAAAATAAAAAACGGAACATTTTTTTCTTTATCGATATTCAAAATACAGAACTTTTTAAAAGCGTTAAACCCGAGTATGGGCTTAACGAATTCTATAATTTTTGACTTCTCTACGGCTAACCCTTGCGGGTAATATATGCTCTTTACTAAAATAATCGCGCTTCCGTCATCCACTTATCAAAACCCCTTATTTTTGTTATTAATTATTATTTTTTGTTTTTTTCCCTATTAAATATATCGTTCAAGTTGGATATAATACCTGAATTTAAATTGGAGGCATTTATATTCTCTTCCTTTATCGAATCATAAAGTTCTTTTCTTAAAATCAGGGCATCCTCAGGCGCGTTTATTCCTATCTTAACTGTTCCGCCTCTAATAGAAATAATTTCGACGGTAACATTATCGCCGATTTTTATACTTTCACCCTCTTTTCGGGATAGAATAAGCATATAGCGTGTTGGCTTGTTGGCTTAATAATTAATTTACTACAAGTATTTTAACAGCATCGGGGTCAATTGAGTAATGCCTGCCGCCGTTTCAAGCGTAGCCTGATATGAATCCTGCGCCTGTGTAAGGCTTGTCATAGCTTGGGGAATGTTGACATTTTCCGTCTGCCCTAACAGTTGGGAAATATTTGATAATACCGTTTGATAACTTGTGGATTGCTCGTTTAATCTTTGCACTTTTGTCCCAAGGGTTGACTGCGCTGATAATATCTGATTTAAACCGTTTTTTATTCCGCTTATTATATTTTGGGAATCGCTTTGATAGACCCCTGACGAAAGCTCCGATTGAAAAAGCGAAAGGACCGAAATTAATCCGGACGGATTATATGAAGCAGTTTGATTTGTGGGATCATTTCCGAATACGGCGTCGGCAGTAAGCGACGGAGCAATCGTTTCATTCTGCGTTATTTGGTATCTCTGGTTGACATCCGTTCCCGCATAAGTATAAACATTATATTTAACCGGCGTTACCGTTCCATTAGATGAAGTAACATTGTAAAAGGCTTGAGAGGATGTGTAAGCCTGAGTTTGCGATAAATTTTCTCCGGTAAAAATATTTTGACCGTTATAAGAGGTATCGGACGATTGCAAAAGTTCGTTTATGATTTGTTTAACCTCCTGTGCCGCACCGGATTGGTTAGATGCCGATGTTCCGCCGTTTGCCATTTCTATTGCAAGGGTTTTAGCCTGATTTACGACCCCGATGACATTATTGAGGGTGGATGAGGCTAAAGACGAAATCTCATTGGCAAGATTGACATTAGAATTGTATTGATTAATAAGCGAAGTGCTATTTTTGTAAGACAAAACGCTAACCATGCCTGCGGGATTATCCTGCGGATAGTTTATTTGCAAACCGCTGGATATTTGATCCT
>JAJYQZ010000187.1 GCA_021794335.1 bacterium | reverse complement strand
GCCCCGCTTCTATTTGCCTCCGCCGCCCTTTGCTGCAAGCTGACATTTGTATTGGAAGTCCTGTCTATTTCTACTTTTATCCCCTTAGCTTCCAAAATTTTTCTTAATTTTAATGCAATACTTAAGTTTACGAAGCTTTCGGGAAGACCCATAGGTCCGATCCCCCCAGGGTCGTCCCCGCCGTGTCCCGCATCTATAAAAACATTAAAATTAAGATGTCTGGCGGCGGGGGTTGATTTGACTCCCGGCGCCGTAATATTTTTCTTGAATTTCTTTGCAACATTTAAAACATATACGGCGGTCTTATAACGGTTATTTCCAAGGTTTACCGTCCTTATCCGCGGTTTCGCCAGTGAATTTTGCCTGATTACGATATGAACGGAATATTCGGGACTTGTGCTAAATTGCGAATATGAAACCGAAAACACATTCTTAAAAGGCTTAGCTATCTTTTTTCCGGCTCCGTACAAAATCGAATGCCCGAAAGCCAATATAAAAAAATTCTTATACCCTTTCTTGAATAAATACCCCTTATAAAAAGGACTGCCGATAGTGTAAATATAGATAACCCCGTTCTCACGGTTAACGGAAACTTCGGTAATTTTAGTTATATTGCCGCTATAAGCATAAGCGCTTTTCAAAGTTAGCGCCAAGTAAAATATAAGTAAAAAAAACGAAACAAAAAATGCCTTTCTTCCGCAATAAAATAGCCTTTTCATTTCTATATATATTATTTCTATATTTATATATATTAAAAAAACAAATAAATTTGTAAATCAAATACTGCCCTTCGTGGACGGTATTTCATAATTACCCGTAACTTTAAGGGCGTTAGATATGGCTATCCCTGTAGATTTAAATATTGCTTCGACCATATGATGCGTATTGGAGCCATATACAACATTAATATGCAGATTTATAAGGGTGTTTTTGCACAACGCTTCAAAAAAAATATTCGAATAAATATAGAAAAATTTATCGATAAGGACTTCTCTTGCGCCTTCTTTATCAAAATTACTATATTTATCGGAAAGTTCTTCAAGGGATTTTATCAAATAAACAGAGCCCGCCTCTTCGCTGTTATCCTTATACACAAAAAACGACCTTCCCGAAAAATCTACAACCGTGTGAACCAATGCCTCGTCCATTGGGACAAAAGCGCTGCCAAACCTCTGGACGCCCTTTTTATCGCCCGATAGTTCCTTTAATGCACCGCCTATAACGATGCCCGTATCTTCTATAAGGTGATGGAGATCGACCTCTATATCTCCCTTTGCCTTAATGGCCATATCAAAACGGGAGTGTTTTGAAAATTGCTCGAGCATATGGTTGAAAAACGGAACGCCCGTGTCTATGTCATAGATACCTTTTCCGTCAAGATTTAAGGAAAGTTTTATATCGGTTTCCGTCGTTTTTCTCGAAAAATTACCTTTGCGCTCTTTAAGACGGTCTTTTTTAACCTTAGTATTCTTGTTTTCCACTTTAGATTTTTCCATTTATTTATGATATAAAAATTATACAACAAAAACAAAAAATTAAAAATAAAAGAAATTGTCGTCGTCCAAATTAAAGATTTAAACAACCTGAATAACATAAATGAAGATTTATATATCAATCATAAATATATAGTGATATATCTTTAATTTTGCAATAGAAAATATTTAGATGTTTCTTTTATATGTAAATACTGGATTCCCGCTTTCGCGGGAATGACACCCGTTGGGTTAAAGTTTAAATTCCTTTATCGTCATTCCCGCGAAAGCGGGAATCCAGAAAATTAAACTTCTATTGCAAAATTAAAGATATATAAAAAAGCTTGAATAATCGAAATTAAATTATAATCTTTTCAGGGATTTTCTACCGGATATAATGAAACAAATACAATCCGAAGGATAAAGGATTGTTTCGGAATATGAATACGCTCTTAAAAACCCTTAAGATAATCGATTAGCTTTTTATTTTCGGCAGGCGTGCCGACGGTTATCCTGTAAAATAACTCCATGCCGCCGGTAAAACTTCTTATGATTATTTTATTATCTTTAAGAAACCGGTTAAATCTGGTTTTTATTTTATTGTCTTTAAGTCTTATCAAAATAAAATTGGCATCGGATGGGTAAGCACAGATAAAACCTACTTTCTTTAATGCGGAGTATAATTTCTCCCTTTGATTTACCGTCTTCTTTATATTTTTCTCAAATTCGCCAAAATTATCTAAAAAAAATTCGATAGAACTTAATGTTAAAGAATTAACATTAAAAGGTAATTTTATTTTATTAAATTCATTTATAAGCCTGCCGCCGGAAAAAAGCATTCCGAACCTTAATCCTGCAAGCCCTATTTTGGAAAAGGTCCTTAAAACAATTAAGTTATCGTATTCCGGTATATATTTTATAAAAGATTCCTTGTTTGAAAAATATATATAAGCCTCATCTACCACGACAATATTATTTTTGTTTTCCAAAAGACCTTTTATAATATCGCGGTCAAAGTGATTTCCGGTAGGATTATTAGGATAACTGAAAAAATATATATTATTGGCGCTGCTTTGATTAATACCCGCATTTTTGGGCAGGTCGAAACATTTTTCGTCAAGTTTTATATGATTAATCTTTAAATCATTGTATCTTGCTATGATGTCATACATAGAAAAAGACGGGGTTGGAATGTTTACGACAACATCTTTTTTAAGGCTGAGCAGGATAATCGAGATAAGTTCGTCCGAACCGTTGCCGAAAATAAAATTTTTAGCCGCCGTATTATAAAATGCTTCGAGTAATTTGATAAGGTTTCCCGAACTTGAATCGGGATAAAGATTTATAAGCGTATCTTTTATAAAATTTGCGTATCTTTGCTTTATCTTTTTGCTTAAAGTATAATTGGATTCGTTCGCGTCAAGTTTTAAGGCTCCGCGCGGTTCAACCACGTTTACCTTGTAAGCGCTAAGCTCCAGAATGCTGTTTTTAATAAAATTTTCTATTTTCAACGGCGGCATATTAATTTTTTTTATTTTTTGCCTTTTTAACGCGAAAGCTTACCGATTCGCCATGGGCGCTTAGTCCTTCGATATCGGAAAAGAATTTGACATCGCCCGCGCTTTTCGATAAAAAATCCGGGCTTGACGAAATAACGCTTGTTCTTTTGAGAAAAGATAGCGTATCTAAAGGAGAAAAGAATCTTGCCGTGCCGCCCGTAGGCAAAACATGGCTTGGACCGGCGACATAATCCCCTATTGCTTCGGGAGTATTCCCGCCTAAAAATATGGCTCCGGCATTTTTTATTAAAAATAATTTTTCAAACGGATCCTTAATATAAAGTTCTAAATGTTCCGGCGAAAGCGTATTGGCAAGCTCTATAGACTCGTCTATCCCGCCTGTTAAAACCAAAGAAGCGTTAGAATTTATAGACTTTTCGATTATGTCTTTTCTATCTTCTTTTTTTATTAGTCCGGGTAATATATGCTTAACCTCCCCGATAAGTTCAGTCGAACTGCTTATCAGGGTCGAAACCGCCATCTCGTCGTGTTCTGCCTGGCTCATCATATCGATTGCGACAAGTTTTGGATCCGCTGCTTCATCGCATATTATTGCAATCTCGCTTGGTCCCGCAATCATATCTATATCGACATCGCCGTAAACCATTCTCTTGGCGGTAGCAACATATATATTGCCCGGTCCGACTATCTTGTCAACCTGAGGGATAGTATTCGTCCCGTAAGCAAGCGCAAATA
>JAJYQZ010000253.1 GCA_021794335.1 bacterium | reverse complement strand
GTTTTTCAGAAATACCGCTTTTATAATTTTTAATAAGAAAATATATCTCATCGGCGGTCAATTTTAAATCACTTTTTTCATTTTCCTCTTTTTCGATCTCCCAAATTTTATCGAATGTTGCTACTCTGGCAAAAAAAATTAAGAAATTTAATCTGCGTTTTATATCTTCGCCGGTAAGACGGCTTGAAAGGCTAATAATATCTTCGGGTTTAAGGGCTTTAAGATAATTATCGATAGTATCGTCTTTAAAATATTTTTCTGTGTCAATTATGAATTTTGCAATTCTTTTTTCAATGATGCTTTCAATTTTTTTTGATAGATTTCGCCCAATATAGTCCGATCTCACTTTTTTACTGGGTTCATATAACATTTTCCGCCTAGGATCAATTTTCAAATAATTTGCGATAAAAGTCCAACGTAAACCTGTTTTCTTTAATTCCTCTACTATTTCAGACTTTACAAGCATTATAGATTGCCCTCTATTCTAATTATACAAGTTTAAAAAAAAAGCGCAAATAATCTTTAAAATTATCGCTATAAAGTCTCATAAATAAAGCATTTTGTCGATATTAGCACATCCGCAATTTTGCCAATTACATATAGAAATTTAGAGTTGTAAAATAATTAATATGAAAACCGATGAACTGAAAAAAGATACTGTAAACATTGAGATGCCGCTTTTAATGAATATGCATGAAGCGGCATCCGCACTCGGGATTTGTTACCGTTCTATTCAAAACCTTGTGTATTCGCGTAAGATAGGGTTCGTGCAAATCGGCAAGAACTACAAATTCCGGCTTAAAGATTTACAAGACTTCATGGAAAGGAATTACATAAAACCAGTTAAATAAATTAGGAATAAAAAAAATGGACGACAAGCTAACGGCTTTACAAAGACACCTTGAGTTGAAATACGAAGGACACGACTTTGGTTGGAAAGAATCCGGGTCTAAGAGGATTTTAGGTTTATGTCCTGAGCACTCGGATAAAAATCCGAGTTTTAACGTCTTCCAATATAACGACAAAGTATATTATAAATGCTTTTCCTGCGGTTTCCATGGCGGGTTATACGACTTCATACAAGAGGGTATCACTCAGGAGCAGAAAGAGAAATACGCGTTAAATAAACAAAATCAAAAACGCCTATGGGAAGCCTTTAAGAAAATGTCCGAATATCTGATAAACGGAGATACCGTAGAAGCCGTTTTTGCAAGGAAGTATTTGACGGAAAAAAGATATTTGGATATGTCCGCCGTTAAAAAAGGTAATGTCGGATTGATAGCTATAAATGAAGACTACGGGATAGACGACCTATTAAGCGGCGGGAATAAGCTATCCAATTACCACGGCTGGCTTGTATTCGCGCATACTAACGTCAAAGGCGATATTTGCCGGTTAAAATTCAGGGAACCGGATACAAAAAATATCAGAACGGCAAATATTAAAGGCTACGAAGACGAACCCGCGGCGTTAGGGCTTAAAAATATAGAGGGAAAAGACGGCGGGGACTATCTAATAAGCCCGTATATTTACATTACCGAGGGCGAATTTAATTTCTTGCAATTCATTAATGCCACAGACGAGATGAATATAATCTCCGCAGGAGGCAAGGATAATATATCGATTAAGCTCATAAATACCTTTTTAAATTTAGACTTTATTCCGGTAGTGGCTCTAGACCAAGACGATGCCGGGAAGAAACAATTAAGAAAGATTTACGAACAGACGCCGGTAGCTAATAGAGAAAAAATAATCTATTGCGAATACGGACGGACGGACGCAGACGGAACGATTAAGAAAGACTTCGACGATATTTTTAAAAACAAAAGCAAAGATGTCGGCGTAAGCGAAGTCTTATCCGGTTTTAAATATAAAACATTTGATAGGTTTCAAGAAATTATAAACGAAGAAAACCTAAACAAAGAAATTAAAATTGAAAAATTTATAAACGATAATATACTCGGCGACGGACTGAAAGAAATTTACCTTGATAAATATAAAATAAGCGCTAAAGATCAAGTTAAAATCTACAATATTGAAAATGTTTTAGCAGATGAAACAGAGGAAAAATTTAATGGTATTTTTCCGGTCGGGGTAAGCACGTTAGCGGGGTATCCCGGCTCAGGTAAAACCTATTCTGCAATATATATTGCACTTTTTTATGCGATCGACAATCCCGAAAAAAAAGTTTTTCTTTGGTTGTCTGAGGATTCAAAGGCTCAAGTAAGAAAAAGGATCAACTATTTACTTACAAAAAACAAGATTAAAATGCCGAAAAATATATTTTTTTGTTTTGATATTGCATTGCCAATTTTCGAAAAACAGTTTGGAGGATACGTAGAAAGCAAATTTTATATGAACGTTAGAGAAACTATTTTGGGTTATTCATTAATTTTTTTAGATCCTCTTGTTGATTTTTCCGTCGGCATAGACGAAAACGGAAACGGAGGCATTGCGCAATTTTTGCTTGAATTCAAAGAAATATCAAAAGAAAAAGATGCCTCTATAGTTTTTCTGCACCACGTGAACAAAGTAAGGATAGATACAATTGCAAATCCTGAATTTGAATGGATAACAACAGAGGAAAAAAATGACAGGTTATTTAAAGTAAGGGGGGCAAGTGCGGTAGCCGGTTCGTCTCGTCTTGTGCTTTACTGCGAGAGTAACCCGAAAAAAGAAAATGAAAGGATTATAAGCGTTATAAAATTCAATTCGGGTCCAGAAGGGAAAATTCTTTATCGGGTTGAATTGCCCGCGAAACCAATAAATCATAATTACGAAAAACATGAAAATAAAAAAATGTTTTAAGGGTGGAGAGCCGATAACTATCATGAGTGCAAGCCAAAATAGGGGCGGATTCTTTTTGCCAACTAATAAATCGATTCATATATCAAAAGAAATCAGGACGTATATATATAAAAATATTTGGCAGGAAGTACAGATAGAGGGTATCCCTTTAAATCAAACTCATCAGGATGTTTTAGAAGCCATCTTTTATACTGCGGTGGAGATAAAAAAATCTGACGACGGTCGTTTAGGAATTAAATTTATGCCTGGCAAAGTATTATCAGTTTTGCAAACAAGAGGAAACCACACGTGGCTTTATAGAAAGATAAAAGATTTTATGCTGAACATAATATCTGCTAAAAAATTAAAAAATAAGGATGTTATGCCCCCGATAACGCATATTATCAAAGAGTTCGACAACAGCAACGAAGAAATACCGCACAAATTACCAAACGGCGGAATAATGCATTACAAATATATCGTCTTGTCAAGAGAATTTGTCGACTTTATTAACAAAGATATTGGATTATATTATAAAGGCTTAATACCCGATATTATTTCTTTGCAATACCCTATTCTAAAATCTCTCGTCAGATTTTGTCTGTCTCATCAAAAACTTAATATATCAATTGATGAGTTTTTAAAAAATATACATATTGATGTAAATAGTGATAGGCATAAAAGAAGACTCATCAATCAAATTAAAATGAATGAATATAACCTTAATAAATTTGGAATTAAAATTAAAGAAATTAAAACGGGGGAACATGCCGGAAAGTTAGGTATTTTCTACGAAAGAAAAGATATTTTAATAAAACATAATAACAAACGCTGTATTCGCAAGCCTTTGCAAGTGAGCGGACATAATATAATGCCAGAGCGGACATAATATAATGCCAAAAACGGTAAAAAAAGGGCAAAACGGACATAATATAATGCCA
>JAJYQZ010000135.1 GCA_021794335.1 bacterium | reverse complement strand
ATTGCCGCGTAAAATAGCATTTCCGGCAATAATCGGAAATGCGTTATCGGAATCGCCTCTCCAGAGGTTGGATATATGAAATAAAGCAATGAGCCAGAGTCCGAAAACGGCTAAGGCAAAAAAGGAAATCAAACCTGCTTTTAAAATCTTTTTCATATTTTCATAATTGTTAATTGTTAAAATTTAAGTTTTAATATAATGATATTTTTTCCGCTATATATTATGCTCAGCATAGAAACGTCCCGCTTTAATCCCTTTAATATTCTTTTTATTCTTCTTTTGCTCCAGCCGTATTCAAGGGAAAGAAGATTTTTTTTAATTATAATATATCTTACCCCGATTATTTTAAGGTATTTAAAATTTCTTGTAATATCGGACGGGTCGCCGAGTCTGTTTATTACAATCTGATTAATGCCGTTTCCGTTGTAATGAATACCTTTAAGGCTGTAAAACCTCTGGGGCAGGTATTTTTTGTAAAGGTCGTGGAAACCGTATCTTATTATATAGCCGCCTATCATCGGCTTATCGTAAATAGTCTGTTCGTACATTTTAAACCCGCCCTGCATAAAAGGAATAGTCATTACCGCCCCGTAAGGCTCTTTTTTAAGAATATAGACGCCCTTCGAAACATTCTCCGCCCTCATCTCGAACGGATAGGCGGAGTATCCCGCAAGAGTCCCCGCAAAAATCAATATAACCATAATCCCGCTTAAAGCTTTTTTAATGCTTCCGCCGGCGTCGTCGTCATATGCCCCTTCGTTTCCGTTTGTTTTAAGTTTACGGTTTATATAATCAAAAAACGACTTAATCCCCCAAGCCGTTATGATACCGAAAAACAGATATCCTATTATCATATACCTGCCGGATTCCTGAACGTCTTTAATAACCGGCATAATATCCAGCAAATATACGAACGGGTCGAATACCCTTATGTTGTTTATGATATGGATTAAAGGGGACAGGCTCATTAATACGAATAATATAAAAGCCGATAAATAAAATTTTAATTCCTTATCTTTTACGTTTTTCATTTTTATTACCGCTATTATAAAAAATACAAGCGGGATATATCCTAAAAAATCAACGGAATTTGCGCCCCTGTACATAATGGGGTAAATCCCGTTAAAATATATTGCTTTGGTAAAATTAATCAGCAGACGGTTAAAAAAAGGCGGCGTAAAAAAACTTATTATGGTAGAGGAATACGCCTTAGACCAGAAAAGATTGGGATTAAAGTTTAAAAGGCGCGGTTTAAAATATACATAATAAAAAGCGGGGATAAGCAAAGGCGACGATACTATAACAAAAGATAAAATCATTACCGATAGATATTTTAAATACCGCCGGTTAAGCGCGGGATTATTCAGCAGGGATTTTATTTTACAGCTTATATCGTTTACAGGTTTGGAACTTTCAGGACCTTTTATTAAAGACTTTCTATAATCCGAGTAGTTTGAAATATATTTATATAAAATAAAAAATATGGAATATAAAAATAAAATTGCGGTAAACTCGTAAAAACCGGCATACGTAGCTAAAAAAAGCCCCAGAGCCGCGAGCAGGGCGTTTTTTAGGTTAGGGTTTCTATAAAGCCTGTTAAAGAAAAGTATATATAAAGGAATACCGTATGCGCTCCAGATGTTTATATCCCCCCACCTTGCCTGCTCTATTAAAATAGGAGAAAACGCAAATATCAGACCCGCAAAAAAAGAGGCTTTTTTGTTATGGACCGTATCATAGGCTAAAAGATAAGCGAAGTATGCATTTAAAATAGAAGCTAATAAGAAAAGAACGTTAAACGCAAGTATTAAGTTTTTGGTAAAAAAATATATTACGGAAGCTATTACGGCGTTAACGGGCATGGCGGTCGTAACATACAAAGGAACGCCGTGCGGATAATAAACTAGATTAGTAAAATACGGAAGTTTGTGAAGTATAAAAATGGAACGGTAAAACTCCCAGAAAAACCAAGACATTAAGTATTCGTCCCCGCCGTTTCCGGGCATAACGGACGAAAAATGCAGGATTAAAGGGTATGTCATATATACCCATATTAAGAAATAGAGAAAAATTATCGAAATGTTTGAAAGAAACGATTTTTTCATCTTATTTTCTTTTTATAATTTAATTAAAACTCCATAGTATTACGCAAATGTTAAATTATAATATCATAACGGTTATATAAAAAAGAAATAAAAAAACAAAAACTCCCGACTGCGTTTGACGCGGTCGGGAGTGAGAGAATAAATAAATCTGACTTTAATTTTCAATAGATTAGTATGTTACTCCTGCAATTAAAGCAGGCTTGGAGGAATAATCATTAACGGCATATACTTGCATATTAGTACCGGTAAAATTTGTTCCGGCTTCTGCCTCGAAGCTAGCGCCACAGTAGCCGTTTGTAGGCGCAGCCCATGTAACCGCACCCGCTGCGGGAACTGTTGTGCTTGCCGTTGCCGTCACAGATGAGCTAGGGATTGCATAATAGAAATAAAGGCTGCCCTTAGCCAAAAAACCTAAATCCATAAAACCGCCCTTAGCAGTGCCGGCAGTAGTGGATGTTGGTGTAGTTGGAATAACTCCATTTGTTACGGTATTATAACCACTATTTGTTGCTGCTGCGCCAGCAGTAGGGCAACTTATCGTAGGCGTATCAACATACACATTTGTTCCCACAGCATAAAAAGGATGCGGGGTTGTGGTTGTACTGGCAGCAGGAATAGTACCGTTGCCGGTATTTGAAGCATTTCCCGCACTGAGATAAAATGAGTTCGTTGCGTTAAACGCCGTTTCATCCGTAAATATGGCTCCTAAGTTCGTGGACGCTTCCGAATCCTTTGCTCTGTTTACATAGCTCAAATACGTCGGAATCGCTATCGCCGCCAAGATACCTATAATGGCGATGACGATTAAAAGCTCGATAAGGGTGAAACCCTTCTTTCCCTTTAATCTGTTAATGTTCATTTTTACTGCCTCCTTAAAAAGTTAGATATGTTAATTTGGTTAATTTAATCCGCAAACAATTATTTTATTTTTTTATTTGTTTTTACTTTATACTTTATATTATAGACAAGCATATTTTATGCCAAAGCATAAAAAAGCATTAAAATTACCTTAACCTATTCATTTTAATAGCGCTTATATAAAATCTCAATAAATTAATATTCTTTTTTAAAATATGTTATTTGACAAAAATTGTTCACCGCTAATTAATAAATCCCTTAAAACGTTCAATTTTACTTGTATTTAAAGGATATGACAAAAATTGTCACTAATTGACAAAAATTGTCACTTTTAATTTTTAAAATGTGACAAAAATGTGTCAGAACTTAAATCAAAATACAGAAAATACAGAAAATCCGGTAAAATGCAGAATGTCGTCAAACTCTTGGTATTACTGTAAAGCAAGGCGGAGTGCCAGTTTAATTAAATTATTACTAGGATTTAAGCTACGTCAATAGGGCAAAGGATTCGGAAGCGTCCACGAACCTTGGCGCAATTTTCACGGACGAAACGGCGTTTAATGCGACTAGTTCGATTTATGCAAGTGCTGGAACTTCGTCATTGACAAATGCTGGTGTAGTAGTGCCGACTAGTACTACCGTTTCTGCTACACATCAAATAAAGGTGTCAGATTTAATTATTCCTTTACTCCCGACTGCGTTTGACGCGGCCGGGGGTTTTTGTTTTTACTTCTTGTCCTACAATTTATAATTATGTTAATTATTTCAATTACCAAATTGTATT